>JBAWCX010000477.1:0-5390 GCA_049590495.1 Binatus sp. (SeqCode) | reverse complement strand
GCGCGCCCCGACCCACCCGCCGGTCATCGCGTCGCGGCGTCCGGCCTCGATGCCGAATTTTGCGAGCGCGTCGATCATCGCGGCTTCGAGACTTCGAAGATACTTCGTGACGTCGCGGTCGCGGCCTTCCAGTTTGAGAATCGGGTAGCAGATCAACTGTCCGGGACCGTGATAGGTCACCTGTCCGCCGCGCGACACGCGCCGAATCGGCGCACCCGCGGGATTGCCGACGATGAAGCGCTCGTCGGCGCCGCGGCCGAGGGTGAAGACGTGCGGATGCTCCATCATGAGCAGCGTGTCGCCGATTCGGCCGTCGATCCGTGCCAAGAGCATCGCGGTTTGCATCGCGAGCGCCGCGTCGTAATCGACCACGCCCAACTCGGCGACGGCAAGTGATGCGCGCGCGTCCATCGTCAGTAGTCTATCGCCTCACCGTCTGCCGCCAAAGCCGCCTGCATGATCGCCTCGGACATCGTGGGATGCGGATGCGCGGTCTTGCCGATTTCGGTGACGGTGGTCTCGAGCGCTTTGCCGAGGACGACTTCGGAAATGATGTCGGTGGCGGCGTGTCCGATAATCTGGCATCCGATCACTTCGCCATACTGTTTGGTCGCGACGATCTTCACGAAGCCCGCGGTCTCGCCAATAGCCACCGCCTTGCCCATCGCGCGAAACGGAATCTTGCCGACCTTCACCTCGATCCCGCGCGCCTTGGCTTCCGCCTCGCTGAGTCCCACCGTCGCAACTTCGGGCTCGCAGTAGATGCATCCGGGAATCGCGAGCAGGTCGAAACCCGGCTCGCGCACACCCGCCATGATTTCCACCGCCGCGATACCCTCGGAGCTGGCCTTGTGGGCGAGCAGCGGCGGCCGGATGACGTCGCCAATCGAGTAGATGCTCGCGATGCTGGTCTGGAACGAGTCGTTCACCTTGATAAAGCCGCCGCGTTCGAGCTCGATCCCAAGTTTTTCGAGCCCCATATTCTGGCTGAGCGGCGTACGGCCGACCGCGACCAGCACGACCTCGGCGTCGACGGATTTTTCGGCGCCGTCGGCCGTCACCGCGACCGACCACACGCCGCCCTTGCGCGCCATCGACTTGTAGCCATGCCCGAGCATCACGGTGATGCCGCGCTTGACGAACGCGCGGCGCAGCTCCTCGGCGACTTCCGCGTCGAAGCCGGGGAGCATCTGCTTTTCCAGCTCGACGATCGTGACCTTCGCGCCGAATGCGCTGTAGAAGTAGCCGAACTCGAGACCGATTGCGCCGGCTCCTATCACGACGACGCTCGCGGGCATCGTGTCGAGCACCAGCGCTTCCTTGCTGGTGACGACGCCGTCGCCGACTTTCATTCCCGGGAACAGCCGCTCGCCCGAGCCGGCCGCAATCAGAATGCGCTCGCCCTCGAGCGCGGCGGCAGCAGGCGCGGCTTTGCCTTCGACCTGCTTCAGCGAAACAGAATGCGGGCCGGTGATGACGGCGTCACCCTCGAAGTAATCGATTTTATTTTTCCGAAAAAGATAGAGCACGCCCTTGGACAGCTTCTCGGCCGCAGCCCGCGACCGCGCAATCACTTTTGCGAAGTCGAACCTGATCTCTCCAGTCTCGATCCCATGCTCTTTGGATGCGCCGCGAATAGTATCCATCGCGCCAGCCGAATTGAGCAGCGCCTTAGAAGGAATACACCCCCAATTAAGACAAACGCCCCCAGGCCGGTCCCGCTCGACGACAGCAACGCGCATCTTAAGCTGCGCAGCCCGAATAGCAGCAACATAACCGCCAGGCCCGGAACCAATCACAACAAGGTCATACCGAGAATTTGCCAAGATGATGAAGTCCTTCCAGCATTTTACTCATCATATTATTCCCCGAATCAGACCATCGAGTAAGGGAGGATTACATTTCGTTCGTGGAGAGCCCTGTTTGGAATATCGTGTAGCGTCCGCCTCAGTGCTGCGAGGTGGCGAGCCAGCGCTCTATGATGGTTCTGGCCAACGTCGTGTGGCCGACTCCGCGGCGTTTGGCCAGCTTTTTGAGAGTCTCGAGGTCATCCTTGTAGAGCCTCAGCGCGATCTGCTCGGTGCGCGCGGGTCGAATCTGCACGTCGAGGTCCTCGAGTTGGTCGCCGAATTCCTCGATAGTGTGACGACTCCAGAACTTGCGCTCGGTTCGATCACTCTTGAAACTCGGAAGCTTGCGTTTTTTATCAATCATCCGCGTCCTCCACGTCGCACCCGCGCCAGACCATGACGGCCGAAGACCGCGTCGGCTACATCATCAGCGTCGATGTCGCGTTCGGCCAGATGTTCGAGGCTGGCGGCGGTGAACACCAGCGTCCAGCCCAACGCCTGCATACCATAATGGTATGCACACGGCCGGTTAGCGGGCAAGAGCAGGTCGCCTCTCCCGACCGAAGCGAACCGGTACCGGTTTTGAGATCGCTAAGCGCTACCGCGCGGGCGGAATCGAACGACGTGGGAACGCGAACAATAGGCCGTTGAGACCTCGGACAACCCGTACCTTTAGCCTGAAAAGTTCAGGGATGAACTGTTCAGCCTTATCCCCTCGCGCCCGGCGTGCTACGTATCCGTATGAACAAACCTCAAGATGTCCCACAATTGCCGGCCGTGCCCGCAACCGAACCGCCCGCACTTTCGCCGCGCCGACTTGCCGCGCGCCGTGCCAACGCGCAGAAGTGCACCGGCCCACGCACACCCGCAGGCAAGGCCACTTCGCGTTTCAACGCCATCAAGCACGGCTTCTTTGCCTGCGACGTCGTGAACCCCGTACTCGACGGCCCCGCTCGCGTCGAGGAATTCAAATCGATCCTCGACGCTTTGCTCGAAGACTTCCAACCCCAATCCGCCCACGAACGCATCCTGGTCGACGAGGTCGCCGCGTCCTGCTGGCGCATCCGTCGATTGCTGCGCTACGAATGCCGCGAATCCTGGGTCGACGAGGACGATTACCGCCGCGCCGCCAGGACCGAGTCTCCCAGCGAGGCGATAGCTGCCATCATGGGCTACGATCAACAAGCCGCTCGCCAGCGCACCGCCCGCAAACTCCACAGCGCCGGCCTCGATGCCTTCATTCTGCCGGCCGATTCCGACATCGACAAAATCGTCCGCTACGAACGACTCATCAAGCGCAACCTGTACCGCGCGCTCTATACCCTCGAGCGCATGCGCGCCTTGCGCTGCCGCCCGGACGCATCGGACTCGACTTCATCGCCGCTTGGCTTGAACGATCAACAATTTTGACGGAACGAAACTACCCTTGGGGTCATAGCCGCCACTCGACCACAACCGGTGGTATGACCTGTCCGCGCTGAGGCCTGAGAGATCAACAACCTGAACAGGCGATGGGAACGCTTTGCATGACGAGAGCGTCCTACTATACATATTGTAGGAATATGATTCGGAATGTGACATTGCGGCTGGCGCGGGCATGGCTCCCGACCTTGATGACGCTGCTCTGCTGCCTTTCGATCCCTGCCCTCGCGCGGGCGCAAACGGATCAGGCCGTTTACACCGATGCGCTCGTCAACGGCTGGCAGAACTGGAGCTGGGCGACGGTGAATCTCAGCAATACTTCGCCTGTTCAATCCGGCACCGACTCGATCAGCATCAGCGCGGGCCCGTACCAGGCGCTCTACCTGCATCAGAACCCGTTCGATTCCAGCATCTACGCGAACCTGGTTTTCTGGATTAACGGCGGCACCAGCGGCGGCCAGTTGTTGCAAGTCCAGGCGACGCTCAATGGTGCCGCTCAGACTGTGGTGACGCTGCCTGCTCTCGCGGCGAATACCTGGCAGCAGGTCAGCATCCCGCTGTCCGCGCTGGGCGTGCAGAACCAGCCGGACATGGACGGTTTCTGGATCCAGGATCGCAGCGGCACGACGCAGCCGGCGTTCTTCGTCGACACCATCTCGATAACGGCGCAATCGCCGCCGAGCGTGGTGAACGTGACGGTGAACGCGGCGGATGCCGTGCGGGTCGTCGATGCGCGCCATTTCGGAGTCAACACCGCGGTGTGGGACGCCGACCTCGATACAATCAACACGAAAAATCTGCTGACCGAGATGGGCGACGGAGCGCTGCGCTTCCCCGGCGGTTCGCTCTCCGACGATTATCACTGGGCCACCAACACAACAGACAGCAACACCTGGCAATGGGCCACGTCGTTCGACCAGTTCGCTCAGGTCGCGACTACCGTCGGCGCACAAGTCTTCGTCACCGCGGACTACGGGTCGGGCACTCCGGCGGAGGCGGCCGCATGGGTCAAGGAATCCAATGTCACCAATCACTATGGGTTCAAGTATTGGGAAATCGGGAACGAGTGCTACGGCTCATGGGAAACTGACACAAACACTGTCGCACACGATCCCTACACCTATGCGCAGCGCTTTCAGCAGTACTACACGCAGATGAAGGCGGTCGATCCTACGATCAAGATTGGCGCCGTCGCAGTTCCCGGCGAAGACAGCTACGCGAACAATACCAATCATCCGGTTGTTAATCCGGTTACGGGAGTAACCCACAACGGCTGGACGCCGGTGATGCTCGCGACGCTCCGCAGCCTGGGCGTGACCCCGGATTTTTTGATCTACCATCGCTATCCGCAGTCGCCGGGTGGTGAGAGCGATCAGGGACTGCTGCTTTCCAACACTGGTTGGAGCACCGACGCCGCCGACCTTCGAACGCAATTGAACGATTACCTGGGCGCGGCCGCCGCCGGCGTCGAACTGGACAACACCGAGAACAACTCGGTCTCTTCCAACCCCGGCAAACAGACCACCAGCCTGGTGAACGGGCTGTTCCTGGCCGATAGCATTTGCGCCGCGATGAACACCGAGTTCAACGCGGTTACCTGGTGGGATCTGCGCAACGGCCAGGAGACCGGCAACAATAATTCCTCGACGCTCTACGGATGGCGCCAGTACGGCGACTATGGCATCGCGGACAGCGCCGACCCGTCCGGCCCGGCCGACACCTATCCGACATTTTACGTCGAAAGGCTGCTGCAACACTTCGCGCGCGGCGGCGATCAGCTGGTGAGCGCCGCAAGCGACTATTCTTTCCTAAGTGTGTGCGCGGCCCATCGGACTAACGGTGGATTGACGCTCTTGGTTGTGAACAAGAGCGCGAGCGACGCGCTCAACGCGAACATCACGATCAGCGGCGCGGCGCCGGGAAGCACCGGCACCTTGTATTCCTATGGGATCCCGCAAGACAACGCGGCCCAAACGGGCGTCGGCTCCGCCGATATCGCGAGCAGTTCTATAACGGGGCTGTCGACGAATTTTTCGCAGACCTTTCCCGCCTACTCGGCGAACGTGATCGCATTTGGCGTGGGTGGAACTTCGCCAACACCTACTGCGACGACGACAG
>JBAWCX010000476.1:0-5356 GCA_049590495.1 Binatus sp. (SeqCode) | reverse complement strand
GTCCGAAGGCCGTAAATGGGGTGTGCGGGATATCTACATGGCCCATCAATTCCGCGCCCTCTTGCTCCGACTGGGTGTTCAGGATCTTTCCGACCATCGTGTTCCAGGCCGCAAAACTGCTGGGGCCGGTGGTGGGGATTCCGATCGCGTCTGCCGGTCCGCTGCCCGAGAACAGGTTGGCGCTGCTGAACGCGTTGTGGCCGTAGTCCCATTCGGCGATGACACCCCAGTGCTCGGCCGTGTAGTGCGCTATCCCCGCGGCGCGTGTGATATGCGCGCAAGTGGCGTTGCTGAAATTCTCATCGGGCGTGCACTTGTTCGAGTAGCCGTAGTCGTAGAAGCCGGTCAGACCAAGGCCATCGTACCGTGACTCGGCGCCGAAAGGATTGACCGTCACGCGGCCCATCACCTGCTTGTAAGAGCTCTGCTCGACGGCGTGGAAGCTGGCGTCGTCGTACACGCCAACGTCGTAGTCCGCGTACTGCTTCTCGTGAAATTTGATCGGTCCCTTCATCGCGACGCCGACTTGTGTGGAACTCAGGCTCAGGTAGTTCCACGGGGTCAGGGCGGTATAGCGGAAGCCCCACAGATTCTCTTCCCAATCGACGAGCGGATTCTGCTGCTGGCCGAAGGTGAATTTATCGTCACTCATCGGTGCAAACTTCAATATCTTTTTGAAGAAAGTGTTGTAGTCGAGATACGCGTACTTCACACGAAATCCGAGGTTTCCATCGTCGGTTTGGGAAGCTCCGGAGTTGAGGCCGAACTTGTCGCCGGTGCTCACGGCGCACGTGGTTTTGGTCGTGGTTTTGATCCCGCCGGTCGAGGTCGAGGTCGAAGTCGCCGTGCAGGTGCTATTAGTGTTGAGCATCAGGAACATGTTAGGCGTCACGCGCGCCGAGACGTCCTCGTTAGGTGTGAATTTGAAATCGAGGTAGGTGCGCGTGATATCGAACGAGTCGAAGCTGTTGTTGCCGGGACCGGGCCAGACCTGCTGAGTCAGGAACTGCGGGCCAAATCCAGTATGAGTGTAGTATCGGTAATCTGCGTAGATCAGAGTGCCGACCGAGATTTTCTTGTACCAGCGATCGCCGAATTCAGTGGCGAACGGCTGGATCGTCGAGACCTGCTTGGCCATCTCGGCATTCCACTGCTGCTGCTGGGCAAGCCGTTGCGCTTCCTCAGCCTCCATCGCAGCGCGCTCCTGGTCCATTTGCTGCTGGGTCTGCTGAGTAACACGGCGCTCGACCTTGCGCTCGATCTCCTCGGTCGATCCGGCGGGGATGTACGCGCCGAGCCTGACGCAGCGCTTGCACCGCTTGGTGAAGACCTGGCCAGTGGCGGGATCGGTGTACAGCGTGATCGCTCGCCCGTCCTCGCTCCACACAGGCCTGGGTGTGATGGCGACAGCGCTGAGCATCAGTGCCGTGCCAAGCATCGACAGCGCAAACATTCGTATCGTACGTCTCATCATCGTCCTCCCTGGACTCTCCCCGATGCGAAAACCTTCGCCGCTCGATCCCGTGTGATAGGAACTCAGAACGCCAACCGCCCATTCAACATAGGAAATCAGCGTCCTCCCTCCGCGGCACGGGCAAACTAAAGAGGAGTCGTTACGACATGATGAGTCGATTGTTACGAACTCGCGAATTCTTACGTTCGGAGGTGTCGGAGATTAGCGGAAATTCACAGAAGAGGCGTGAGTGAGGCGGCTACACAGAGCAAGGCAGGGTTCAGGTGCGGACGACCTCGCCCATCTGGGCGGTGTCGTAGGCGCATAGCTGGCTTACCTCGCGCGCAAAACGGCGTGAGTTCAGTGCGTCGAGCAGCGCCTTGATGGGCGTCGAGTCGGCCTCGTGATCCATGATGACGAGGTCGTAGCGCTCGTCGCGATCAGGGAGAAAGTGCAATCCATAGGCGTCGGCGCCGAGCCGGATAGTGACGCCGGCGTCTGCCTGTCCCGCCGCGATTGCAGCGGCCACTTCGAGATGACCGCCGACTTCGAACTGATAGCCTGCGACGCGGCCGGGCTGGATGTCGAGCTCGTCGAGGGCCTGGTCGAGGGCTAAGCGGGCGCCAGAGCCGTCTTCGCGGTTCACTATCCTGAGGCCGGGTCGCTCGAGGTCGGCGAAACCGCGAATCGCGAGCGGATTGCCGGGCGCCGTCGCGAGGCCCAGTTCCCAGCGGGCAAAGTTCACTACTATCGAACGTCGATTAGCCAAAGCGCGGCGGATAGGCGCGAGGTTGTACTCGCCGCTCTTCTGATCTCGAAGATGCACGCCGGCTACGTGCGCGCGGCCGTCGACCAACACACGCAGCGCCATTTGACTCGAGCACGGAAGGGCAACCACGTGAACTGGCGACTGCCGGCGCGCAAGCCAGTCCGCCAGCATCGTAACCGCCGGGTCGCATCCCGCCATCAACAGGGTCGAGTCGATTTCGGATGGCAGCAGAAACGTGCAGATGTCCACGCGACGCCGCCGCGCGCGCTGTAACACGCCGGCTGCCGGCACGAGCGTCAGATGCGCGGCGGGCCGCTCCACGGCTACGACTTTTCCGCGCACGCGAGCGAGCGACACGCGGGGCGGGGCGGCGGGATTGCGGCGTCGCGCGTCGTCGAACCAGCTCGCCTCGACCAGCGTCGAGGTTTCATCGCCACTTTCGCCGAACAGGGTCTCGACACTCTCGCCGAGTTCGCGCGCGAGGCGGATCGCGATTGCCACGCCGGGATGGTAGGCGCCCGATTCTATCGCGCCGAGCGCCTGCCGCGAGATTCCGGCGCGTCGCGCCAGCTCGGTCTGGGTGAGATTCAGCGCCATTCGCGCGCGCACAAGGGCCTTGCCAATCGATGCCATAATACTTGTCATACCGCTCTTAACATGGCATACCGGTCGCTATCATGAAAACCCCCTCGTTCACCACGATAGTTCTGGCCGTTGTCCTCGCCGTCGCGACGCCGTGCCGCGCGCAAAGCGTATCGGAGTTTGGGTCCGCCATAGAAAATTATTTCATAAACTGGTTTCCGCGTGTCACGCAAATCCAGAGTGAGCAGCCGCACTGGGTAACTCCGCTGGTGACTGTCACCCCGCGGCTCGAAGAAGAGTACCGATGGGATCAATTCTTTCAGTCGATGCGCGACGGCGTTTGGACCAACAATTTCGGCGGCGGCAAGGGAGTCGAGCTGATTCCGTTTCAGAATACGGAAGTCATTCTCGGCGTGCCCGCATACCTGAGCCGCAACACGCCGAAACAGAGCGACGGCTGGGGCGATTGGCCGTTCCTGGTGAAATATCGCTTTCTCTCCGCCAACGAGGAGAACGGCAACTACATCCTCACCGGCTTCCTGGGATTCAGCGTGCCGACCGGATCGAACGTCAACGGCAACGGGCATTTCCTCTTCACTCCGACGCTGGCCGGCGGCAAGGGATGGGGTAACTTCGACATCCAGTCCACGGTAGGCGTCACGTGGTCGAGCGGCGGCCTCGATCGGCTGGGGATGCCGCTGGCCTGGAATACGACCTTTCAGTATCGCGTGTTCAAGTATTTCTGGCCGGAGTTCGAGACCAATTACACCTGGCAGTCCTACGGCGCTGACACCGGCCATCAGATGCTCTTCCTGACGCCGGGATTGCTCATTGGGCGTATCCCGATTCACGATAGAGTCGGACTGACATTCGGCGCAGGCTACCAGGTCGCGGCGACGTTCCATCGCAACTACAACAACAACGTAATTCTGACGGCGCGGATTCCGTTCTGACTATTCGGCGTCCGATGTGAGATAAAGATGGTGAGGAGAAAAGTTTTATGGCACTAAGCGCTCGCAACCATCTCAATGGCGAAATTACCGAAGTGATTCTCGGGACCGTCACCGCGCTCATCACCTTGAAGGTCGGCAACAATGTCGTCGAGTCCGTTATCACCAGGCGGAGCGCTGAAGAAATGGGCCTGAAGAAGGGCGACAAAGTGACCGCGGTCATCAAGGCCACCGAGGTCATGATTCAGAAAAGCTAGCGATCAGACATGGCGCGCGAAAATTCCTGGCCGCTGCAGACCGCGCTGCTGATCCTGCTGCTATGCAGGCCGGCGACTGTGTTTGCGCAGGCGTCGCCGGTCGTCGCTCTTCGCGTCAGCGGCGAGGTGCCAAATCATCTCGACCTCAGCCTCGCCGATCTTGCCGCGTTTCAAAGGCAGATGATTCGCGTCACCGACGACAAAGGCACTCAAGCCGAGTATGGAGGGGTGCCGGTTGAGGAGATTCTGAAAAAAGCCGGCGCGCCGCTCGACAAGGAGTTGAAAGGGCCGAACATGGCCGTCGGCATCGTCGCGAGCGCCCCAGACGGCTACCGGGTGCTGTTCTCGCTGGCGGAATTCGATCCCGCCTTCAGTGACCGCGTAATTCTGTTGGCTGATCGCCGCGACGGCAGGCCACTCGACAGCCGCGAAGGTCCGCTGCGCCTGATTGTGACTGGCGACAAGCGCCATGCGCGATGGATTCGCGGAGTGACTACTCTGGAAGTCCTGCGAGTCCGATGAGCGGCTACGCGAGCATCCGATGCGTCGGCGCGAGCAATACTTCCGTGGCGATGCCGTGCGGACACGCCCCTGCGCACGGTTTCGCGTCGCAAGTGAGACAGGCCGCTGCGTTCTGTGAGAGCATCGCGTATTCGCTGCGCGCAAAGCGCAGGTCACCGTAGTCGCGCGCGTACATCCGCGTGCGCATCACGTCGGCTATGGGCACGCCGTACGGGCATGCATTCGCGCACTGGTTGCACGCGGGGCGGCACTGCGAATCGCCGTTGAGACTCGCATAGCGATTCAAGAGCGGGAGATCCGCCGCGACAGTCGCGCGCGCTCCCGACGCGCCCAGGTATTCGTCGATCATTTGCCGGCTCGTCATCGAGACGATCAGAGCGTCCACGTTCTGATTCGACAGCACCCATCGAAACGCCGCCTGCGAGAAGGTCGCGCCGCCGGATTCATACGGGCGCATGTCGTTCAAGCGCGCACCCATCAAGGTTTTCATCACGACCACGCCGACGCCATGCTGCTTGGCCTTTGCCATCACGCGCGGCAGCTCGGGCTGAACCGCGACGAAATCGAAGTTGCGGGTGAAGCGCTGGTAGAAGCGCGGATCCTGGCCGAAGTTGTGCGCGCACAGGATTACGTCGCAGTGGCCGCTGTCGATCGCGTAGTCGAGGCATTCGCCGAGGTTGCCGGCGTGTCCCGACATCCCGGTGAAGCGAATCTTGCCCTGGCTCTTCGCCTGCGTGACGAATTCGTACCACTCGGGATTTTTCAGGCGCGCTGGATCGTTGACCGCATGGTTGAAGTACACGTCGACGTGGTCGGTTTGCAG
>JBAWCX010000475.1:0-3142 GCA_049590495.1 Binatus sp. (SeqCode) | reverse complement strand
GGCAAATGGCTCAGCATGCTCAGAGCAAACTGGTCGATCATGGCGAGCAGAGTGGTGAGCTGGTGAGCGAGCGGTTTCAGAGTTTCCGCCGTGGAAGTGCGACTCGCCTGGATGATTCGTTTCTCTGCGGCGGCGAGTGTCGCATCCGAGAAAGTCAGCCCGGAGCCGCCTTCGGTTTGAAAGAGACGCTCCTTCACATATCGCGACAGGGTGATGCCGCGCTCATCCGCTTCGTCGCGGAGCCGATGGAATTCCTCTTCACTCAGGTAAGCAGTGAGTTGTCGCCTCACAGTAATCTCTCCTTGGCGCCTTCCTCTTTCGGCGCTTCGACCGCGTCCTTCCCGTTCTCGACGGCGAATTTCAGAAACGAGAGCTGTTCCGCGGGTGCTGGCTTGTGGCGGCGAACTTTTCCGATAGCAACCCGGTCCGGCGTTATCTTTGTCGGTATGCAGTTCTCTGCGCTGTCCTCCGGTTGCTCCATACCGTTCGCTGCAGGCAGGGCGTATTCGATGCGATCGCTCTTCGGTGACGGAGCAATTTGCGCGAGCCGTTTGAAAGATGGATCGGAGTAGTAGCGAAGTTTCGTCGCTCGAATCGCTGGCCGGCCGCTGGTGAAGATCAACGCCTCGTTGGAACCCAGCCGCATGGCTTCGTCAGGCGTGATCAGCGGCCTAGCCACTTCCGGCTCAGAGACGCTCGCGCCCGAGCTCGATACGGTCCTATGCGCATGGCGCACTGTAGTTTCGCCGGTCATCTGCGAGAGTAGACGCGCCGTTTCGATCCGATTCGGAGCGAATGCGACGCGCGTATGGCAGTTGGACGTTATCGCCTCATCGTGCCCGTAGGCGGCGTGGATCTGACTGAGATCCTGCGCGATCAGGCAGGCTTTGATTCCGTAGCCGGCGACCAGTGAGAGGGACTCGGCGAACACGTCGAGCCGCCCGAGACTCGGGAACTCGTCGATCATCAGCAGCAAACGATGACGGTAGCCGGTCACGGCTCGTCCGTTTCGAAATTCCAGGTGTTCGGTAAGGCGATGAAGGATTTGACCGAGCATTAGCCGAATCACCGGCTTGAGGCCGTTCTTGTGGGCGAGCGAAACAACAATGTAGAGCGACACGGGGCGTTCATGATTCATCAGATCGGTGATTCGAAAGTCGGAGACTGCGGTGTTCGCCGCAATAACCGGATCGCGATAAAGCTCGAGAAATCCCTTCACCTCGGAGATCACGCCCGAGCGTTCGTTCGGGCTCTTGTCGAGCATGCTGCGCATCGCCCGCGCAATGATCGGATGTGTTGTGGTCGGGATTCCGCGCGAATCGGTCCAGCCCAGCGAGCCGGATGGATCGTGGTCGGACCGCATGATCTGCTGCATGGTGTCGTCGATCGGCTGCCCCGGATCGCAGAGCCGCGCTTCAAGTCCGCTGAGAGTCTTGTCCCGTCCGGCATAAAGTTGGTCCAGGATCATTCCGGTGAGAAATGCCGAGCCCTCGCGCGACCAATGATCCGGTAGGCCCTTCCCGTCGGGGTCGATGATCATCTGCACTATGTTGCGAACGTCGCGGATCTCGTTCGGCGTGCGGAGCCTGACCTCCGCGAGCGGATTGTAACGAGCGCCGTCGCTGTCGGCTGAGGCGGGTGCGAACTTGAGACAAAGCTGACCCATCCGTTTGCGCGCGCCTGCCGTAAGAGCCCAGTTCTCGCCTTTAAGGTCGTGAATCAGGACCGAGTGCGGCCAGCTGAGCAGTGTAGGAATCACGATGCCGACGCCCTTGCCGCTACGCGTTGGCGCGAACACCAGGACATGGGCGGGGCCACAATCTCGGATGTAGGAAGCTCGCTTCCAAACGCCGAGATAGATTCCGGCGCGGCAAGCCGCTGGTCTCATAATCTGCAACAACATGCCGATTCCGCGTAGCATTTGGCGCACCGAACTACGCGCTTCGATCAATCGCGCGGCTCTGAGATCACGCGTCGTCGCCCAACGCGCGGAACCGTGGAGGTCGGAGATGTTCGCGAACCAGCCATGCCGCACCATCGCTATAGCGGCGCAACAAACCGCCGTAACGACGGCCATGGGATAGAGCGCCTCGCGAGCTGATTGTCGCCAGAGCGGTTCCAGCTGCGGCGCCCAGTACCACCGGGTCCACCAAACGATCCACGACCACGGTGAGTAAATCGCTCCACTCTTCATCCGGAAGAGCGGGTGCCCCAGCCACGACGCATCGCTGAGCACTCTAGCGGCGTGCTGAGTTGTGACCCAGTTGATCGCGAGGAACGCTCCCACGAGTGAGAGCAAAGCGAGGCGTTTCGCACGCGCCAGCCTAGCGTCCACTGAGAATCCGGGGAGCCGATAGGGACGCTGCTCAGCCATTGCGCTCCCTCCCGCGTTCACGGACGCGATCCATGCCGGAATCGATTGTGCGCTGGCGGCGCGAACGACTCTTGATCACGTCTTTGGAGACCTGGCGCTCCCGGAGATCGCGTTCATGATCGTCTGAGAGCTGCCAGCTTCGTTCGCCTACCCGGTGTGCGAGTCCGAGTCCTGAGAGAAACTGCAAGCGATCGATCTCCTGTTCAGCCCGAATCCGGGCTCCCTCGCTGCGCGGTTGGGACTGGTCATATGCGACGAGGCCATTTCCGTCGGCCTTTCTCTGCAGCGCGCGGTCGATCTCGGTCCACTGCTCCCGCCTGACAGCGCGCTCACGCGACCGTAACATCTCCGGCTCCAGTCGCGGACCTAACTCCCGCGTCGCGATCTCCTGGCTCCGGATACGCAACCCTGAGCGCAAATACTCGCGGTTGATCTCCAGGGGCCGACCGTTTTCGCGCACTCCACGAACGAGCAGATGAACATGCGCATCGTCGGTGTTGTGGTGATCGATCGCGACCCATTCCAGCTTTGTGTCGAGGTCGCGTTCCATCTGGCCGACCAGCTCGCGAACGTGGTCGCGAAGATTGAGGCGATCGGCATCCTCGGGCGAAACGATGAACCGCCACATGAGTTCGTCGCTCTTCTCCCAGTCTCTGGCCGTGGCAAGCATGTCGATGTCTTCACGGTCCTCATCGAAGCCCAATCCCTTCCCCATTTCCTGCTGCGCGCCCGGCCGGGACAAGTAGCGCGCATGGGCAGCCCACGCGC
>JBAWCX010000474.1:0-4502 GCA_049590495.1 Binatus sp. (SeqCode) | reverse complement strand
ATCTTCGAGGATGCGGGCTTCAACAAATCCGTCACGCTCGATGGGATGGAAAGAATCCTGCGCGCGGTGCGTGCGATGGTTCCGTCGATCGCTTCGATTCCTTTTCGCGAGGCATGGGCCGGACTGCGTCCCGCCAGCGACGACCTGCTTCCGGTGCTGGGTCCGTCCCCGACGGTCGCCAACGTCCTCTACGCCGCCGGCCACTTCCGCAGCGGCATCCTGCTCTCCGCGCTAACGGGAGAAGTGATAGCCGACCTGGTAAAAGGCCGCCAACCGTCGATCGATCTCGTGCCGTTTTCCCCATCCCGCTTCCGCAACGGCACCGCCCACACCGTAAAACTATCCGACATGATATGAAGGCGCTCGGACTAATCCGCGATCTGTTCTTCCGCGCGAAGATCGACGCAGTAGCCGCCGCAGTCGGCGCCGAAGTCGAGTACGCGTCGTCGCTCGACGTAATCGCCTCGCGATGCGCCGAAACTAACCCCTCGATAATCCTCGCTGACCTTTCCGATCCCACATTCCCCGCACGCGAAACTCTCACCCAAATCCGCGCCGTCGCCCCAAGCGCACGCGTAATAGGATTCGCCTCGCACGTAGATCTGAAATCGCTAAAAGCGGCCCGCGAGGCAGGCTACGACCTGACGTTATCGCGCAGCGAATTCACCACTCAACTCCCAGACTTACTGAAAGGATCATTGCGCTAACACGCAGACCGACCTCCCCGGAATTAACCTCTCCTTGTCCGAGGAGAGGTCGGCGTAAGCAGCGCAAAGCGCGGTGTCGCCGGGTGAGGTGCAACGCCTGACAGCCCAGCCACGCCGACTCGTCTAACCGCAACGCAAAGACACTAAGTCCGCCGCCGACAGCAGCACAACTCGCGTAACCGCGACTGCCGGCATCGCACCTCTCCCGTCGCTCACCTTCGGCTCGCGCCGACCTCTCCTCGGACAAGGAGAGGTTAGGATCCAGATCCTTCCCGCTACTAAGTTCTAACAGGGACGAAATCCCGCATCTTTCTTAGTACTGGGTGCAGGGGTCACCCCTGCCCAAGGAAGCGTGAAACCCACGGAGGGGTTTCACATTAGATGAAGTTCTTTTGAACTGTCCGGCAGTGATATAAATTTCTATGCCCACCGCCCTCGACGACTTCCATCCTGCCGTTCGCGCCTGGTTCGAGCGGCGCTTCCCTGCGCCCTCGCGCGCGCAGGAACTCGGATGGCCCGTTATCGGTGCCGCCAACGAGGCGCCCGGCTTCGACGTCCTGCTATGCGCACCGACCGGCAGCGGCAAGACGCTCGCCGCGTTCATGTGGGCAATCAACGGTCTCGTGCTCGACGCCGCACGCGACGCGCTCCGCGATGAAGTCTCGGTCCTCTACGTTTCCCCACTCAAGGCTCTAGCCAACGACATCCGGCTGAACCTCGAGGAGCCGCTTCACGGCGTGCGCGACGTCGGCGCCGCATCGGGCCTCGAACTCTCACGCATCCGCGCCGGCCTTCGCACGGGGGACACGTCCGCGAGCGAGCGCACGGCGATGCTTCGGCGGCCGCCCCACATTCTCGTCACGACGCCCGAGTCGCTGTTCATCCTGCTGACCTCGCCGAAGTTCCGCGAGAAGCTGGCCGCCGTCCGCCACGTGATTGTCGATGAACTCCACGCGCTCGCCGGCAACAAGCGTGGTGCGCATCTCGCGCTGACGCTGGAGCGTCTCGAACGCTTCGTGACGAGTCGCGGGAATGCGCGCCCGAATCGAATCGGCCTGTCTGCGACGTTGAATCCGATCGAAAAGCTGGCGGGATTCCTGGCCGGCTACGACGTGGCGCGCGACCACACGCGTTCACCGCGTCCGATCAAGATAGTTCGCGCCGACGATCGTGTCCGTGCGATGGATCTGCAGGTCATCGCGCCCGGCCCCGAGCTTGGACCGCTCGCCACGCATCCGCATTGGGAGGCGATGTACGACGAAGTCGCGCGTCTCATCGGTGAGCATCGCACGACGCTGGTTTTCACACTGAGCCGCCGGCATGCGGAGCGGGTCGCGCTGAATCTCCAGAAGCGGCTCGGCACTGACGCCGTGATGGCCCACCATGGCAGCCTCGCGCGCGCCGAGCGATTACTCGCAGAGCAGCGCCTCAAGAGCGGCGAGTTGAAGGCAATCGTCGCGACCGCGTCGCTCGAACTCGGCATCGACGTTGGCGCCGTCGAGCTCGTATGCCAGCTCGATTCGCCGAAATCCATCTCGGCCGCGATTCAGCGCATCGGCCGCTCGGGACACAGCCTCGGCGCGACTCCGAAGGGGCGCTTCTTCGCGCTCACCACCGACGATTTGCTCGAATGCGGCGCGGCGGTGCGCGCGATTCGCCGCGGCCATCTCGACGAAGTGGAAATCCCGATGGGATGCGCCGACATCGCGGCGCAGCAAATCGTCGCGATCGCCGCCGAGGAAGAGGAAATCTCCGAGGCCGAGCTGCTGCGCGTGCTGCGCGGCGCGTACAACTTCGGCGATCTCGACACCGCCAGGCTGCGGCATCTTCTGGAACAGCTCGCCGCCGAGTTGCCCGAGCGAATCATGGGCGCGGCGCCGAAAATTTTCTTCGATCGCGTCAACACCCGCGTCCGTCCGCGCCGCTCCGCGCGCCTGTCGGCTATCACCTCGGGCGGGACGATTCCCGAAGCCGGCAACTACGACGTCGTGATCGAGTCCGAAGGCCGCAAGGTCGGCGACGTCGAGGAGGACTTCGCGCAGGAGTCGTCGCGCGGCGACGTGTTCTCGCTCGGTTCGATGCCATGGCAGATTCAGCGCATCTCGCGCGGACGCCTGATTGTCGAGCCGGCGCCTGGGATGGCGCCGACGCTGCCGTTCTGGCTGACAGAGGCGGGCGGCCGCTCAAATGCGCTGTCGATGGAGATTTGCGATCTGCGCCGCGAGATCTGGACGCGCCTCGAACGCAA
This sequence comes from Binatus sp. (SeqCode), assembly GCA_049590495.1. GTDB lineage: Bacteria > Desulfobacterota > Binatia > Binatales > Binataceae > Binatus. Next base: position 1,547 of record JBAWCX010000474.1, on the reverse strand, counting down.
CGAATCGCCCGCCGAATGGCTGATGACCGAATGCGCGATGTCGGAGCGCGCCGCCACGCAAGCCGTCGACTACGTCCGCCGCGGCGTCGAGGCGCTCGGCGCGATTCCCGACGAAAAAACGGTCGTCGTCGAACGCTTCTTCGACGGCCTGGGCGGCACACAAAGCGTAATCCACACGCCCTTCGGAATCCGCCTCAATCGCGGACTCGGCCTCGCGATTCGCAAACGGCTGTGCCAGTCGTTCGATTTCGAAATTCAGGCGTCGGCGATCGACGACGGCGTGCTGCTCGCGCTGAACTCGCGCCACAGTTTTCCGCTCGACACGCTGTTCGGCATGGTAAAGGCGCGAAACGTTCGCGACGTGCTCATCCAGGCTTTGCTGGCCGCGCCGATGTTCGAAGTGCGCTTCCGTCACGTCGCGACGCGCGCGCTCGCCGTGATGCGTTCGTCGCGCGGCAAGCGGGTTCCGGCCTGGATTCAGCGTCTGCGCTCTCAGGAACTTTTGTCCGCGATTTTTCCCGGCCAGCAGGCCTGCTTCGAGAACCGTCCGGGCGCGATCGAACTGCCAGACCATTTCGTGATCGACGAAACCATTCGCGAATGCCTCGAGGAGTCCACCGACCTGCCGCGCACCGTGCGGATGCTCGAAGGAATCGAGAGCGGCGCGATTCGCACCGTCGCCGTCGACGCGATCGCGCCGTCGGTGTTTGCGCATCGCCTGCTGCTCGCCTGGGACTACTCAGTCCTCGACGACGGCGAGCGCGGCAATCGCCGCTCGCGAACCGTCGCGATGAATCGGGGCATGGCCGAGGACGTGTTCCGCAAGGAAGACCTCTCCGACTTGCTCTCGGCGGACGCCGTCGACGCGGTCGTCGCCGAAGTCACGGGCCGCGCCGCAGGACGCAGGCCACGCTCGCGCGACGAACTGTACGAATTGATTCGAGCGCACGGCGCTCTGTCGCAAGCCGAAGTCGAGGAGCGGGCGGGCGAGGGCGCGCGCGCGATGCTCGCGGAGTTGGACGCGGAGCAGCGCCTCGCCCGTTTCAGCCTGAGTGGCGAAACAATTGAGAGAATAATTGCACTTGAGGACAAAGCGCTCTTCGCTTCGGCGTATGAGGGCGCGTCGATTGACGGCGATGCTGCGCGTGCGGAACTCGTGCGCCGCGCGCTGAAAACTTGCGGACCGACGACCGCCGGCGAGGTCGCTGCGCGTTTGCACCTCAAGGAATCGGAAATCGAGCAGAGTCTCGCAGCGCTTGAGAGTCAGGGCGGGATTTTCCGAGGTCACTTCACGCGCGCCGACGTGATTCAGTGGTGCGACCGCTACAACCTGGAACGGATCCATCGGATGACGCTGGCGCGCGTGCGCGCCGAAATCGAACCGTGCGCCGACCATGAATACGCGGCGTTCCGGCTACGATGGATGCACGTCGGCGGCGCCGAGCTGGCCGCGGATCAGAGCGGCGTCGCGGCAGTGCTCGAACAACTTTCAGGAATCGCAGCGACGCCGGAGATTTGGGAGCACGCGATTCTGCCGGCGCGAATCG
>JBAWCX010000473.1:0-2491 GCA_049590495.1 Binatus sp. (SeqCode) | reverse complement strand
GTTGTTTTCACTTTGGTCCGCAAGTTTCCACCTGCCGATGAGCGGATTGGAGGCCAGACTGCTGGGTGGCGGATTAGGGACAAGATTGGAGGTCTGATTGGCCGACTGATTGGCGGACGGGTTGGAGGACTGATTGGACGGCGGATTGGACTTCCCGCATCCGGAAACAACCAGCGCCACGACCGCCGCCGCGATCATCCTCAGGGGCAACATCTGCATTTGAATTGCCCTCCTCCCTTTCTCGGAACGGAACCTGCTCAGGGCGCGAACGTCGCGCCGACGGCTCTATTTTGAGGCCTAACCTACAGTTCTCGCCGACTAAATGATACAGGCGGCGCACTCTGAGGATGCTGGCGCGGGCGGAGAGCCTCGCGCCACCAGCAGCAAGAGTTCGTGCTGTCGACGGAAGAAGGGCGGCGATTGTTGGTGGCGCTCGATGTTAGCCATGTATTTTTACGCCTGAACTGGCTCTTTACATCTTGTTGGTCGTTTTGCTTATCGTCGTTGTGCTGTTGCCATTCTCATAGCGCGCTGTGCCTGGGTTCATCTGCGTCGTGTTCCGTGCGCGCGACGGCATGACTGATGTGCCTCGAATATCCTTCGGTGCCTGCACTCGTTGTCCGCTGTCTGGACCGAGGTTGCCGAGTTGCTGCGTCTGCCGGCCGAAGTCCATTGCCCTGACCCAGCCAGCCGGTTCGCCGCTATTGCCGGCGCTGCCGTTGCCTATCTGAGCGACCTTGTTGAATCCGGTCTGAAGCGCGTTCGTGATGGGCCGAATGATTGTCTGGGCGACATAGGCGGCCTCAAATGCGTGGCTAAGAGACAAGCCAACAGTGCCGCCAGCGATGCTAGCCGCCATATGAGGCACAGCGATGGTTACTATCATGAAGATAATGGCCAAAGCTGCGTACGTGAGCATCGTGGACACCGAAAGGCTTCCGGAGCAGACGGTTGTGATGATGGAACTGGGAGGAACCCCATAGGTTGCAAACCACGGCAAGGTTGCAGGGACAGGTTTGCACGCGGTCTCGAGAGCAGCACTCCACTGGCTCGCCATCTGCACGCCAACGGCAAGCACGAGATAGAAGAAGAGAAGCCTGACTCCAACTCGGATGACGTACCCAAAATAGCCTTCGGCAGCGGGTGCTGTGAAGCGGTTGGCTCCAAGACCCAGCAAGATCACGCCACCACCTACGACAAGGTAGGCTTCGATGAGCGTGAGTATCAGCATGGCCGCCGTAATCACGAAGGCAAGTAAAACAAAAAACGCCGCCACGCTTTGAACGATCGCCAGCTCGATGTTCGTCATCAAACTTGCGTTAGCTGGTGCGTTAAAAATTGTGCCCGCCATGTTGGCACCGAGTTGAAGTACGGTCTGTGGGCTGAGTGCAGGCAAACCAGTTACGGCAGCGCCGATTGATGAAAAGCTCTTCACCACTGCGTTCATCCACAAGAACGCATTTACGATCATGAGATAAACGAAGCCGCCGCTTAGCATCTGCTTTATGAGGCGACCCAAGAAATGCGATGCATCAAGCTGACCTTCGGCAGTGAACTGAATCCACGTAACGAAGATGTCGATGAGGAGGAGGGCCACAAAGAGCTTGATCGCGTATGGCTGAATCCCGGCGCTGTATTTCGCAGCGGCCGTGTAGAACTGTGTGACGATATCGTTGAAGTTATTCATGGTCACAACTCCTCGCGCCGTTATGGCACGCTGTGCTGTCTATGGCTGCGGGGGCGGCGGCGCGTTGTGAAACATATCCGGGACTCCTTTCGCAGGAGGCGCGGTAAAGGCCGCCTTCGCTTGCTCGTTTGCAACGTGTTGCTGATACAGGTGCCAGCCACCGTATATGACGGCGCAGACGCCAATTATGGCGAAGGCAAGAATGAGCGGGTTCTTGATCTCTTTCATTTTTGACCTTCTCGAACAGATCTTACGGTTGTGTTGGCGCTGAAGAGTCGTGGTACATATCGGGCGTACCTGGCGCCGCTGGCGCAGAAAATAGAGCCTGTGCCTCGAGACTGCTTTGCACTTGATTATTAAGTTGGTTCGCTGCTGCGACGTTCTGCGAATTCATCTCGGCCATCACGAGCTGTCGGAGCATTTGAACTTGCTGCACCTGAGCGAGCGCGATTTCGTTGCTCACCTGAACCGCCTGCAGATTACCTATCGCCGTCTGGTTCTTGAGCTCAAGGTTTTGCAGGGTGGCCTGCTCGGCTTGGAAGTTTTGGGCCTGTGCTTGCGCTGAAGCGAGCGCGCCGTTGAGAGTGTCCAGTGTGGTATCAACGGTGGTTTGCGGACTCTGGACGCCTGCGGTCGAGGCTGCATTGAATCCCGGATAGAGTTGCTGGAACTGCTGCGTGAGTCCCTGAAACGTATACGAAAGTCCTTCCTGCTGATTGATGAGATCGCCGAGGTTAGTAAGCAGATTCTGGTTGGACTGCCAGACACCTGCGCCGCCTCCGGTCGTGTTCTTGATCGCGTACT
>JBAWCX010000472.1:0-1789 GCA_049590495.1 Binatus sp. (SeqCode) | reverse complement strand
GACCAGCACCGTGCAAGAGCCGCAATCGCCGTTGCCGCAGCCGAAGCGGACGCCTTTCAGGCCGAGATTGTCGCGCAGAACATACAGTAGCGGCGTATCGTCGTAGTCGACCGTGACGTCGTGCGACTCACCGTTGACGATCAGATGATGGGTCGAACCCATGCTTGTTAGACTACACCGGAATTAATTCGAACCAATATTCAGCAGGCGGGCCGCATTGTCGCCGCGGATGGCGGCGCGATCTTCCCCGGACAGTCCTGTCGCTGCCTCGAGGCGCTCAATCGGATCTTCGACTCCCATGTCGAATGGATAGTCGGTGCCTATGGCGATTTGGCCGGCGCCGGCACGGCGCACCAGAAATTCGAGTTGCTCGGGCGAATAGACGAGCGAGTCGAAGTAGATTCGCCTCAAGTAGTCGCTTGGGAGTTTCTTGCACGTGTGCGACTCGAGGCGGACGCGCCACCCGTGATCGAAGCGGCTCACGTAGAATGGAAAATAACCGCCGCCGTGCGCCGCGCACAATTTCAGGCGCGGGAAGCGATCGAAGACGCCGCCGAACACGAGATGAGCCAGCGCGATCGTCGTGTCAGCGGGATTGCCAATCAGATTGGAGAGGTAGAAGGGCGAGGTCCGCTCGCCGAGGGTGCATCCGGCCGGATGCATAAACATCAGTGCGCCCAGCTCCTCCGCTCTGCTCCAGAGGGGATCGTATTGGGGATGCGCCAGTTCGAGCTCGTTCACGTGAGTCGAGATGATCGCGCCTTTGAGCTTCAGCGTCCGTATCGCGTGATTGAGTTGCACGACCGCGAGCTGAGGATGCTGCATCGAGAGCATCGCAAGCCCCACCAGACGATTCGGCTGCCGTGCACACAACGCGGCGATCCCCTCGTTCGTGCTCGTCACGATTTTCCTCGCGAGTTCGCGATCGGCCCAATAGTGATAGAGCGGCGCGGGGCTGACTGCCTGGATATCTATTCGCATCGCGTCCATCGCGCGCAGTCGCACTTCGACATCGGCAAATTTCTGACGATAGACGGTTGTCATCAGTATACGATTCCGCTCAGTAGACGCCTCGCCTGTCGCTCGCGCCGTCTCCTCGTTCGCGCGAGACCATGATGGATCCTTGCGTGCGATTGCCTCGGCTTCGGGAACGATCGCGTGAGCATGAATGTCTATCGAGGGGCTCATACCTTCGTCAGCGGGCGAACAGTAAGTCCATTAGCCGTGATTCTGTTCGGACTTTCAAGGAAATTTGGAGCCAGCCGCATTGAAGGGGTCCGCAAAACGTGTGCCGTTCGGAGGAGATTCTCCGCTGGCTGCGACAATGCCATCCGTTCCGCTCTGTAATTGTGAAGAAATTTCGCCTTCCGATGGTGAAGTAGGCGCTATTATCTCGCGACCATAACCCGACTTCGCTTGATCGAAACTCGTGGCACCTCGGTTGCATTTAAATGGCCGCTCCATGCTGCAATCTTCTCAAACACCTGTTCGTGCTCGCATAGCCGCGGAGTTGAGGAGCGTCAGGGCTCCGCAGGCAGGTGCGCTATGACGCGATCCAATTCGACCAAAGCCGTAATTGCTCTGTGCGTCGTGATGATTGCGCTCGTGTTTCTTTCACGACCGTCCACGCCCTCGTCGACGCCGAGCAGCGACCCTTATTTCTCGCTCGTGCAGAGCGGTTCCATGCTACCGTCCGACAGTCAGTGCTCGTCTGCCGCTGGGCATGATACGTTTGAGCCTCGCCCCGAGAATGCCGAGCCCAACGGCACGACGCCGAGTGCTTCGGACT
>JBAWCX010000471.1:0-7267 GCA_049590495.1 Binatus sp. (SeqCode) | reverse complement strand
AAGCGACCGCCCAAGGTAACGATCATTCCTTCCGCTCCGCCTTGCGGGATCGTGACGTCGGCGGTGATAGTATAGTCCCTGTCCAAAATACTGGGAGCATTACCGACGGGAATGTTGGTGTTCTCGCCCTTATAGGTGAAAACAGTTCGCCCGGCGACTGCGCTCGGTCGCGGCGTAAGAAGACGCGAGAAGCCCGTGTTATCCAGAGGCAAAACCTGATATTTCGCGGCTTCAGTCAGGAACAACGCCTGCATTTCCTTCAACTTGTCCGGCATTTTCACGGCGAGGTCGTTGTATTGCGAGTAGTCGTCGGCAATGTTGTAAAGCTCCCAGTTGTAGCTGTTGACGTTGGGCATTGCGCCTGTTGCCAAGAGCCAGGGCGCAGCAGGAGGCGTCGTCGAGGCAATCCAACCGTCGTGATAGATCGCACGATTACCGACCATCTCGAAATACTGTGTATCGTGCTTCGAAGGAGCATTGGCGTTGGCCTTGTCGAAGGTATAGGCCATGCTCACGCCTTCAATCGGCTTCTGCTTGATGCCATTGACCATCTCAGGCGCCTTGATACCTGTCGCTTCGAGAATCGTCGGCACGATATCAACGACATGATGGAACTGCGGACGGATACCGCCAACATCGGTGATGTGACCGGGCCAGCTTATCGCCAACCCCTGTCTAGTCCCTCCGAAATGCGACGCCACCTGCTTGGTCCACTTGAAGGGGGTATCGAACGCCCACGACCACGCCACCGACATATGAGGATAAGTTCTGTCCGAGCCCCAGTCCGTGTAATGCAACAACTGCAAAGGCATCGGAAGGGTCAAGATGCCGTTGTAGGCGGTCATCTGGTTATAGGTGCCTTCCAGGGTGCCTTCGGCGCTAGTGCCATTGTCGCCGCTGATGTAGATGATCAACGTATTGTCGAGCTTGCCCTCGTCCTGAACCTCCTGGATCACTCGGCCAATCTCATAGTCGGTGTAGGCGGCATAGGCAGCGAAGACCTCGGCCTCGCGCGAGTAGAGCTTCTTCTGGATCACAGAGAGCGAGTCCCACCTCGGAAGCTTTGCGCCACCGTACGCGGCCTGTCCGTCCGGCCACGGGGTGAGCTGGGTATCCGCAGGTATCACACCGAGCCGCTTCTGGTTGGCGAATATTTGCTCGCGCAACTTTTCATAGCCCATGTCAAACTTGTCTTTGAACTTATCGATCCACTCCTTAGTCGGTTGGTGTGGCGAGTGGGTGCCGCCGGGCACGTAATAAACGAAGAACGGCTTGTCCGGAGCAGCCGCGTTCAGATCGCTCATGTACTTGATGGCGTCATCCGCCATATCGGTAGTGAGGTTGTAGCCAGGCTTGCCCACCCAAGGAAACACCGGAGTCGTATTGCGATAGAGATAGGGCGTCCACTGGTCGGTCTCGCCGCCCAGGAACCCGTAGAAATACTGGAAGCCCATGCCAACCGGCCATTGGTCGAAAGGCCCCGCCGCGCTGTATTGAAAGGCGGGAATATTGTGGTCCTTGCCGAACCACGAAGTCGCGTAACCGTTGTCCCGTAGGATGGTTCCGATGGTGGCATTGTCGGGCCCGATAATGGAGTCATAGCCCGGGTAGCCGGTGGACAATTCGCCGATAACGCCGTAACCGACCGAATGATGGTTGCGACCAGTGATCAGCGCCGCACGCGTGGGCGAACAAAGCGCCGTGGAGTGAAACTCGGTGTAGCGCAGTCCAGCATTCGCTATGCGATCCATCGCGGGCGTCGGGATGACCCCACCAAAGGTGCCCGAAACACCATAGCCCTGGTCGTCGGTCATGATGAGAAGGATATTAGGCGCGCCCTTGGGAGGCACTACGCGCGGCGGCCACCACGGCGTGGAATCCTTGGCGCTTTCCTTGATCACACCGCCGAACGGCAACGGTGGGGGCGGGAGCTGTTTCCCGTCAAGCGTCATGGTGGCGCTTGGCGAACCCGGCTTGCCGTTGATTTGCTGGGCCCAAACTCTGGTTGCGCCGGTGCCGGCGACGATCAGCACTGCAACTACCGCCACAATCGGCGCAGTCTTATGACGTCGAGCGTTCATCAGGCGATGCCCTCTCTCGGCAATCGTGTTCGAAATTGAGTCAGTTCTGTGCGACAGATTCGTGAGAGTCTCGCGCTCTCCTAGGCGCCCCATCCTTGCTTCGAGTAATACCCGTTCACCTGGTCGACAATCTGCGTAGTCGTCTTATCAGCCAAAAACCCCGTAGAGGATGTCACGTTCTTCACGCCGCCCGCTGCCACGTTCACGGCCAGGCTGGCCGCCGCTGTCGCACCGCCTGCCGCTGCACCTGCCGGCCCGGTGATCCCGGCTCCTGGCATGTAGCCGCTGTCCGCATGAGTGCTGAAATCCATCACTTGCTGAGAACCCAGGTCTGTCTTCTGATAGGCTTGAACCACGGTATCGAGAGTGGATTGACCGGCGCCCAAGCCTATAACCATCCGGCGAAGTCGATTGCCTTCATTGATGTCGGTGAAATTGCCATCGATGATTAGAACGTTACCTCCAGCAGGTGGTGTGCCGCGATTAAGACATGTAGTGGTGATGCCCTTATTCGTAAGGTTCGCGGCAACCGTTACGCATATATTCTGGGCTGTCTGGTCGGCTAGCTGCACCTGTTGGTCGGTCTGATCGGCACCCGACATCGTCACATATGCTTTCTGGAAAAAGCCCTGGTTCATAGTTACTTCAGAAGGATCGACAGCAAAGGGGTAGATGACAACCGCAGAGGGTCGTGCGTTGGCAATTGACGCCTGACTCGATTGCTGGGTCACATTGGCGCCGGCACAACCCGCCGCGACGATCGCGAAAGTCACTAGCATTGTTCCTAAGGTCGTTGAGTTCATCGATTCTCTCCTGATTAGAAATGTTTCATTCCGCATGGACCTATCAAACGAATCAATCTGGGGGTGGCACCACTCGATAGTAGACACCGTTCGCGCCGTAGGATGGCAAAAACCATGTGTTGGTGTTGTCGTAAAAGTAGTAGGTTGTGCCGTTGACGTATTGTTGGGTGGATCCGGCCGGTGTTGTCGGATAGATCGCTCCCATCGCGTAGGCAGTGTTGTAGCTGCCCGCGGCATAACCAGAGTTGTAAGCGTTCGCTGCGTTTGCGTTTGAGTTAGCACTAGCCACTGCCGCGCCAGCAACCGCGCCGACGGCGAGACCCGCGGCGGCGGCGCCAGCGGTGTTCCAGCCCCCACAATTGTAACAACCGCTGCCGTAGTAGTTGACGGTGGTAGGTGGATGGTAGGTGCTATAGCTTCCACCATAATAAGTGCCCGAGCTGCCGTATGTAGTTGTGGCGTAATTGTTACTAGCGTGGTAGGTATTTCCGTTGTAGGTTGACGTATTGTTGTTATAATTGTGGCCATAGGAGTTTCCGTTAGCCCCTTGACCGCTCCAAGACCCCCCGCCGCCCGATGCGGTGCCGCCATTTTCTGTATGACCGCTCCATGAGCCTTCGCCCCCCGACGCGCCGCCTCCGTTCGCGCCGTGAGCATTCCACGAGCCGCCGCCGCCCGACGCGGTGCCACCATTCTCACTATGACCACTCCATGAACCGCCCCCGCCCGACGCGGAGCCTCCATCACCGCCGTGGGCGTTCCAGGAGCCGCCGCCACCCGACGCGCTGCCGCCGAAGGCTCCTCTACCGCTCCAGGAGCCGCCTCCGCCGGATGCCGAGGCACCGTGTGCTCCATGGGCGTTCCACGAGCCGCCCCCTCCGGATTCAGAGCCGCCGTACCTCCCGGCGTGAGACCAAGCTCCGGCGATGCCGGGCATAAACGCCGCGATCGAGAGACTCAGTAAGCCAACGACTATTTTTCTCATGACTTGACTCCTCAATTTGACGTCGATGACGTAACTCTCTTCGGAGGCTTGATACCCGCCGGAAGTTGCGGATCAGGGCGGTTGAACGAGATTCGCTTCGCGGATGCGAGGCCGGGCGAGGTGAAGGCGTCCGGGGCGATAGCCGTATCGATTTGCCAGTTGGAGAACTCGATCTGATGGCGTAGCCCGACCGGGTCGGCATGAAACACCGCGCGAGCCATTCGGGGTAGCTTGTCGTCGGCGCCGATCCAGAGTTGTTCAAACACCCAGTTGTTGTTGACTGCCACCATGTCCGTCGTGACCCCGCCCATCACGTGCGATTGGCCGATGTAGAAAGCGGTCGTCATCCCGTCGGCGATTCCTTCATAAGGGTCGGCGACAATCACGTCAGTGAAGGGGTAGTAGATCGCGGCATCCCTATGTGCCGCCTCCAGCATGGCGTCGATAGTGGGCGGGGCGCTGGCCACCGCGACCAGGTTCTCGGCCGGTGCGAAGGCCGACATTGTCTTGCCGTCATAGTAGAACTCGCTGGCGGGACCATCACCCGGGGTTATCACCTTGAGCTTGTCGGGCCGCTCCAGGGTTACATCATCGCGCACGGTGTAAATGAGCGGAGGGCCAAGCCGGCTGGGGTTTTCGTAACTGATGACCGCGGTGAACGACATCGAGTGGGCCGCAGCCAGCTTCGCGCATGCGGCTTTCAGAATCTCGATCGCCTTGGGCTCGAGCACCGGCGCGGGCGCCGGCAGAGCCTGGACCGATGCCTTGGACTTCGCGGCCTTGTGCGCCGTCTGAGCATTGGCGGGCATGGTCATAAGCACACTCAATGCGACCAGCAGCACGTATCTAGTTGATTTGTATGGAGTTGCGATGTTCATGGGATCATCCCGCATTCAAACAGTTTGTTGGCAATGGGTGCTGCGACCTTGTCGATAAACATTCTGCGCATCTGTGGGTCGTTGTGCAGAAAATTTACTGCTTCCTGTTCTCGCTGCGACTTTGGCTGCCCTCTCTGCTGCCACAACTGTTCACAGGACGAATACTGGTATTTCTGGATGGTCCTGTTGGCGGCTGCATCCAGCAGCGGGTATTGAGCGCTGGCTACTCCGGCGAACAACAGCACAGGCAGCGCCACCGTCAGCAGGCAAAGTTGCCCACTCCTGGGTCTTTGACTTTCACGCCGTGAGAGCACCGGTCGAGCTAGCCCAGGAGTCGATTTCATACTCCACATAGGTTATTCCTCCAATTCTCTTATTTGTTCGATCCGAAGCATTATTTTCGAAGCGTTCACGTTATTGACCGACACTCATACTGTATCGTCGCTGGTGGACCGTCTATTGTACTAAGGTACAATGCCTCTCGCCCCAAAAATGAGTGACAGCTCGATTCGATCGTCGTATCAGCCCGCCAGTGCTTGTTTTTGCTTTCGTACGATGCGGGTTTTCAGCCTCAAGAGGAACTCACAGGGCTTTAAGACACCTAAGTCAGACCGGTAGATTCGTACCAGAACTGCGCTTGAGTTATGGCTGCGGATCATCCGCGTCATTGCATGCAAGCCAATTGTGCATCGCGCGGCGGCCGCTCGGCTATTGTACCAAGGTACAATATCGATCCCTGGAAACAATCCAATATCTTGCCTTCAGCGCGTGAGAGCTAACTGCAAGTCACCGCGGGAGTCGAGCTGTTTGAAAAAGCTGGAAACGAGCGCTGGGTTTGGAAAACCATGCAGCGCGGATGCTTAACCCACAAAGAGATTATAAGAACGGAGCCCAAAAAGTGATTGACGAGAAAAGTAGCATGAAGGGCGCGACGAGTTTGCTGTTCGTTTTGCTCGCTGGACTCTTGCTGGTGGGTTGTTCACAAACGGCCGCGCCCGAGCCAAACCTTATTCAGCGCGCGACAGGTGAGACTCCGGCTGCACCACCGCCGACGGGATTTCTCGGCAATGACTACTCCTTGCTCACCCCACCGGCCGAAGGAACCGACCAGAAGGCGATGCTCCGCTACATTAATCCGAGCGCCAGCTGGGGTAGCTACAACAAAATCATGATTGCCCCAGTCACGTACTGGGCGGCTGACGATTCCAAGCTATCTGCGGCCGACCAGCAGACGCTGTGCGACTATATGTACGGCGTCCTGACGCAGGACGTTGCAAAGACTTTCATCATCGTGGATCAACCGGGTCCAGGCGTGATCAAGCTTTCCGCCGCGCTCACTGACGCCACATCCGCAGTCCCCGTTTTGCGTTCAGTATCTGTGGTAGTGCCGCAGGCTCGTGCTCTTAGTCTGATCAAGATGGCCGCGACGGGCACCTATGCATTCGTCGGTTCAGCCCAGGGTGCCATCAAGCTGAACGATTCCATGTCAGGACAGTTACTAGCTGCCGCAGTCGACAAACGGGTCGGCGGCACAGCGGTCACCAACGTCACCGTGTGGCAATGGGGCGATGCGGAACAGGCAATGGACTATTGGGGCAACTTGATCGATCAACGGCTGGTTGCGTTCGGCGTTCAACCTTCGAGTTCGGTATCTGCCTCTAATTGAGTAAAGAAAGTCTGTACCAGGAGAGCATATAAATGTTTGGTTGGAAGTGTAGATATTTCGCGATCGCGCTCATAATCGGCGCAATCATCGGTTTCTCGACAGCACGCGCCGCATGGGCTCAAAACGCGAAGCCCAACATTCTGGTGATCATGGGCGACGATGTCGGCTGGGAAAATATCGGCGCCTACCACCAGGGAATGATGTACGACACAACGCCCAATCTCGACCAGATGGCCAAGGACGGAATGCGGTTCACCGACTACTACGCGGAGGGCGAGTTGCACCGCCGGCCGCGCCAACTTCATCACCGGCGAACTTCCGATCCGCACCGGCATGACCACTGTGGGCCAGGCTGGCTCGACGCTCGGCTTCCCCGACGCCGCTCCGACCATAGCCGACGCACTCAAAACGCTGGGCTACGCCACCGGCCAGTTCGGCAAGAACCATCTGGGCGACCGGAATCACATGCTGCCGACCGCGCACGGGTTCGACGAGTATTTCGGCTACTTGTATCATCTGAACGCCATGGAAGATCCGTTCTGGCATACCTACCCGCCCGAATGGATCAAAGACGTCGGCCCGCGTAACCTGGTCCACAGCTGGGCGACCGATACGGTCGATAGTACAGTGCAGCCGCGCTGGGGCGAGGTAGGCAAGCAGAAGATCGAGGACGAGGGCCCGCTCCCACCCGACCCCACGCCCGATATCAAGTACAACATGACGACCTTCGATGAGGTCGTAACAGCCTCGACCATCGACTTCATGGATAAAGCCAGGAAGGACGGTAAGCCTTTTTTCGTCTGGATGAATCCCACGCGCTGCCACGTACTCACCCACCTTTCGCCCAAATATGA
>JBAWCX010000470.1:0-3327 GCA_049590495.1 Binatus sp. (SeqCode) | reverse complement strand
ATCCGGTTCCCCTTCCCGCGCGGGAAGGGGTTAGGGGTTAGGTTCCGTGCGCGCTTCGCTCACTCTCTGTCCGCGCCCGCAAGATCAACGCGGCGCCGAGGTATGCCGCCAACAGCATCGGAAATCCCGGATGCGGCACCGCCTTGATCAGTGCGCTCACGATGCACATCGCGAGCATCGCGCTGCCCGCAATCAACGCGATATTCCCGTCCGCTTCGCGGAGCTGGAAGCCCTGCCACGCGGCGAGCAGCCCGAACAGGTAGCAGGGTAGCAGCAGCAGCGTGTCCTGTTCCCACGCAAGCGGCGACATCAGAAGCGCAAGCGCGATCCACATCGCGAACAGAAGGCCGTCGAGATCGGCGCGTCCGCGGCCTGCGATCGCGGCCGCAGCCGCGATCGCGAGCAGTGCAAAGTCGATAAGCGCGGTGAGTCCCCAGGCTGCGAGGAGCGGCTCCGTGGCAATCGTGGTGCCGGCGAAGTACGCCACGCTTTTTCGCACAAAAGGGAGCACTGTAATTCCGCCGTTCCCACCCTTGACGTGAAACGAGATATGCAATCCCTGCGTCGCAAGCTCGATCCAGCGGGATGGATTCGTCAGCAATACGCCAGCGGCAAAAAAGCCGATCGTCCATCCGAGCGCTCGCCAACGGCGGCCAAACAGGAAATATCCGGCTGCGCCCGCGGGAAAAAGCTTCAGCAACGCCGCGAGCGCAAGGCACAGTGCCGCAGCCGCCGGGCGTTCCCGCCGCGCGCAGAACCATGCCGCGGCCAGCAGCGCCAGCAGCATCGGCGCGACCTGGCTCCATACCAGCGCGCCCATGAACGGACGCGATAGCAGTACCAATGAAAGGACGACTATCGTCGGCGCCGCGCCGATCGGCGGATCGTTCCCGCGTGTGAGTAAAAACACGGCGGCAACCAGGCACAGCAGTTGCCCGGCCTGCCAGATCCAGAACGCGGTCTTCTGATCGAGCCGTCCAAGCGGTGAAAATATCTCGACAAAGGCTGGCGTGTAGTTGCAACCGCGCATCGGTCCGCTCTGGTCCGTCCACGGGTCGCCCCCGCGTGAATAATCGGTCCACCAACCATGGAAGACGGTGAAGTCGAACTGGTCGTAGCGATCCGAGATCGCGTGCAGCCGCTGGGCCAGCACGATCGCCGCGACGATCGCGAGGATCGCCGCCAAACCCCAGGCAATCGGAAGCCGCCGCTGAGGCTTCTGTTCCCCCTTTCCCGCGGGAAAGGGGGTGAGGGGGATAGGACTTGGCGGAATAGTTACCTCAAATCCCCTTCCCCTTTGCTGGGGAAGGGGCCAGGGGTTAGGGCTCTGTTCTTAAAAGATATGCGGGACATCACATTAGAAGTACAGCAACGCGATATCGGTCAGGATCCACAGCACGACAGCGAGCATCATCGGCCGATCCTGCAGCAGTATCCGCGCCGGGTCGCCGCCTTCGTTGCGCTCGTCGATCAGGTACAGATAGCGCAGGATTCCGAACGCGACGAAGGGCACCGTCAGATACAGATGAGGCGTTCCGAGCTTCGCTTCGACCTCAGTCGAGGCAGTGTAAATCATGTAGCTGACGAGAGCCGCGCCGGCGACGATTGAGATCATCTGATCGACCAGGCGGACGCTGTACTGCGAGAGTGCGCTGCGATGCGCGATGGCGTCGTCGCCCAGCGCAATCAGTTCGTGGCGTCTGCGCGCCAGCACCAGGAACAGCGCCAGCACGAACGTGATAAAGACCAGCCACGGCGATACTTCGACGTGGATCGCGACGCCGCCCGCGAATGCGCGCAACACGAAGCCAATCGCCACCGCGATCACGTCGACGATCACCTGATGCTTGGCCCACAGCGAATATACAAACTGAAGCGCGGCGTACAGCACCGCGATTCCCAGGAATTCCGGGCCCAATATGACGCTCAACACGCCCGCAATCGCCGCCAGCGCCAGCGCTTCCCTGGTCGCCGCGGCCACCGTGAGATCGCCGCGCGCCAGCGGCCGGTCGCATTTTTCGGGATTCAGCCGATCCGCGTCACGGTCCGCGATGTCATTCAGAACGTAACCGGCGCTCGAAAGCGCGCAAAACGCCACGAATGCGACGGCCGCGAGCACGACATCGTGGAAAACGAACAGCCGCTGGCCGAATACCAACGCCGCCAACACCAGCGCGTTCTTGATCCACTGATGGGGCCGCGCCAGCCGGATCATCGCGGAAAACTGGCCGCCGCTCTGGAGCTGGTTCAACTTAGTCGCCGCGTTCACTGCAATTCTTTGTATAGGTCCGCCCTCCGCCGTCGCAACCCGCGGTGACACTTGACCGCGAGCCACGTTTGCGAAAACAGGACCCCTCGATTGCTCTTTGGATTGGCTAACCATAAGTCATTTCTCTCTCTCTTTCCAAGGCTACTTGACCTAAGACTGGCAAAACACTAACTCGCTTTCTTGCGTCGAGCCCTCGGGTGCTTGCGAAACGCGGCGAACAAGGATTGCGAGTCGTGTTGATGCGATCGAGGGCGAAAGGGGGGAGGAGTTAAGTTCCGCTCTTCCCGGTTCCTGGACTGGTAGCGGCTACTTAACTCGACCGGCACAATTTGCCGCTTGGCGGTCGTCTCATAGGGGAGGGGCACCGATCAAGGCATCTTGGGGAAAAGTGCGGATCGGCGTGATCGCGGTTTCGAGTGCGGCGCTCAGCAGCGTTGCTCGTCGCGCTTGCGCCCGTGTGCACCATAAGGGTGGAGCGGGCTGTGAAAATCCGTTCTTCAATAGCCTGCCAAAGATCTGCTTGGCCTTGGTGATGCTGGCTGCGTCTGCCAGCGCGCAGGCACAGATTTGCAGCCCCTTTGGCGATGTGCCTGCGTCGCTCACGAGTACGCCCTACTGCCCGAATGACCAAACCTCCACTTCGTGTCTGAATGACAACGGCGGGTCGCTGGTGCCGACGTGCTTCGCCGAATACGGAGTAGGCACGCGGATGGGACCCTGGAGCGACAGCAACGGAACTCCGCGTTACGCCTGCTTGTACAAATCGGCGCACGCGTCGCCTTCGAACCCGCTGCCGCTGGTGGTATGGCTTCATCCGTCGCTAAGCGATGGCGATAGTGTCTACGTCACGAACCTGCTGAGCAGCGCGGGCGGATTCGGCAGCGGCGCCACTTTTCTTGACCAGCTCAATGGCGCGAACCTCAACGGCAGCTCGCAGGGCTATATCCTGCTTGCGGTAGAGGGTCGTGACATCGGGCATATCGGCTACGGATACGGCACAACCGGCTCGCTCCCGTTGGGCAATTCCGCTTATCCGTTCGATGCGCAGGGACCAGGTT
>JBAWCX010000469.1:0-3018 GCA_049590495.1 Binatus sp. (SeqCode) | reverse complement strand
AATTTGTCAAGAACAGCACGGCTGCTCCCACGATCAGTACCTGACAGGGAGTTCTGCTTTTTCGTAGCGATAAAGGATCGTGTGAGGTCATCTCAATCTGATCCAATTATCTTGATAGACCCAGAACGCTGCCTAAATTGAAAAGCGGGATGACATCCGTTCCAGTGACGTCGGACCCATAGCCGAGGCCTGATCCTTCGCCCAGCGTTAGATTGACACCTCCCACATTGCCGTCCGGGCTAGGGCCACCAAACGTGGTCAAACTGCCACCGACCTCGGCCCCTCCACCGATGTTAAAATTGCCAAAAGGACCACTCAAATCACATACTGTTTTCGCGTTAGAAAGACCTATACTGAGTCCGCCAGAGGCTTGGTCACCACCAACCATGCCGGACAATCCACCGCCGCCAGTGACCGTCAGAGCTACATTACCAGAGCCGTCAACCGCCAATTGTATAGAGAAGGTGCCATTGCCGACATTACCGATCTGATAGTTGCCAGTGAAACCGATGCTGAAAGTCCACAGACCTGTGGGATCTACTGCGTTGGTTGGATCATTCAAACCGTATCCGTATAGATTCTCGTTCCCACCGCGAAAACCAATCGGGTCTTGCGCGATGAATCGCTGGAAGGTCGGTTGGTAATATCTGGCACGGTAGAAGTACGGACCGGTGCCATCGTTCTCCCGGCCGGTGAATTGGTACGAGTTGCCGTTCGCGGCGCCGGCAACTGTGGTCGCTCCGAACGGTTCATACGTATAAGTCGTCGCAATGCTCTGTCCCGAGCCGACCAGTCCAATCGTCGAGCCGAGCGCGTCTGTCAAAAGAGTCGATACGTTGTTGCTGGAGTCAGTGCGAGCAAGGTACTCGTCGATCCTGAGGCCGGTCAAGAGGTTAGCACTCGGCCCTCCGCCTTGGAGTTCCTGTACTGGATTCAGCCAGTCGTACAGGAACTGTGTCGTCGTAGGACCGATCGATTTACTTGCGCGCCGGCCGAACGAGTCGTATGTAAAGCTGGCACTCGCGGCACCGCTGATCGCCATCAGATGATTCCTCGCGTCCCAAGTGTAAGTATTGGTTCCGTCCGAGGTAAGATTCCCGTTAGCGTCGTAGCTCAGCGGCGCACCTCCGAAAGCGGTCATTCCGTTGTCGGCGTTGAAGGTGTTCCCGCTTACCGAAGTTGGCAGAGCGATCGCAGCCAAGGTACCGCCTTTTGTTATCACCCGTCCGTCCGCATCGTATCCGTACGTCAGGTTCCCCAGTTGCGAACTTCCTGCGCTGTATGTCAGACCGGTGATGCGGGAGTCGCTGTCGAAACTGTATCCGACCGTCACGCCATTGGGCAGAGTTAGCGACGTGCGCCGGTTTGCATTGTCATAGTTGATGCCCACCGAGGAGCTGCCCTGCGTAATTCCAGTCAACCGGTTCGCATTGTCCCAACCGTAAACTACCTGTGGCTGCCCTGCAACCTGCATTGTCTGTCGGCGATTCGCGTTATCGTAGCTGTAACTGATGCTGCCTTGCGGCGTGGTCTCCGAAGTCAGACGGTCGAGAAGATCAGGTGCGCGGGTGATTGTGCCGGCGATCGAATCCGCGGCCTGGGTCATCCTGTTGCCCGCATCCCAGGTATAGTTCATGGTGCTCTCGTAGTTGCTGCCGCTCTGACCGAACCCGGCGAATGTCCTGCGATTGAGCGCGTCGTACTGGAAAGCCGTCACTTTTTCGCGTCTATCTATATGACTGGTCAGATTACTGTTGGCGTCCCAACCGTAACTCTCTGACACCCTGAGTCCATCAGTCCGGCTGGTCGGGCGGTTGCGCGAGTCGTAGCTGTACGAAGTCTGGTTGGTCTTGGCGTCTGTGACGCTCAGCAGGTTGCTGTTGCCATCATATGCGAATGAAGTGGCGTTGGAGTTGGGATCGGTAATCTGTGTGATCCGGTCCCGTGCGTCCCATATGATACCCGTGAATTGACCCAAGCCATCTTTGATCGCGAACGGGCGTCCCGCATAGTCGGTATAACGAGTTGTCGTGTTGCCTAGAGGATCAGTAATCGACGTGAGGTCTGCGCCGCTGTACCCGAATTGGGCCGTGTCGTTGTACGCATCGGCCACTGTTAGCGGTCGCCCTTCCGCGTCGTAAGTTAGATTAATCGAATGATTCAAAGGATCAGTGATACCAGTTAGGTTACCGCTGCCGTCACGACCGAACGTCCAGGCATGGCTTAGCGGATCTGTGATCGACGTCAGTTGGCTGAAGGTTGGATCGTACACAAGCGTCGTGCTAACCGCCTGCTGCGTTCCAGCCAGCTTGGTAACATTTGTGAGATTACCGTTGGCGTCGTACCCGTATGTCGTCTCGCGTCCAAGCTGATCCGTCATCGAGGTAACCAACTCAGTGTTTGGATCGCGCGTGTAATTGAAAGTCTGCTGTACGCCTGAACCGCTTCCAAGGACATCGCCTGCGAGGAAACCATTACCGTCAAAGCTCTTAACTTCGACGTTGAGGTTGGGATCGGTGATGGTGGTCTGTGTGATCGGATTGCCGGAGGCGGGGGTATAGCTGAACTGATAAGTACTGGTTCCGTCGGCAAGGGTCTGCGTTGCTACTCTTCCGCTTGTGGGATCGTAGTTGTTCGTAATTCGCGTATAGCCGCGCGGATCGGTAGCCGTGAGCATGCGGTCGCCGCCATCATAAGTGAAACTCGTAACTCCGTCATTCGCATCTATAACCGCGCAGAGCGCGCCTTGTGTGCTGCAGGTTGGTCTGCCCGAGGCACTGTAGCTGTCATAGATATAAGTGACGGTGCGGCCTAGATTGTCCGTCGCTTGTGTGATGCGGTTGTTTGAATCGTGCTGGAACTGGATAAAACGTCCGTTGGGGGAGGCTATCTGCGTTTTATTTCCATTTCCGTCGCGCGAAATGCTGACTGTATTGCCGTAACGGTCCTTGATCGAAGTAACTGCCGCCGCTGCGGGATTGTTGTTGAAAAACGAATCAGGAAAGGTATAAATCGTGC
>JBAWCX010000468.1:0-8172 GCA_049590495.1 Binatus sp. (SeqCode) | reverse complement strand
TATATATGGCGCCGCGGCTGCCCTGACGGTGATCATCCTGGGCATCGGATACATCGTCGCGCGCGAGCGTCGCAACCGCGTGACCACCGGTGCGGAGGGCATCGTCGGCGAGGTCGGCGAAGTGCGCGAGGCGATCGCTCCCGGCGCGCCCGGCAAGGTGTTCGTGCATGGCGAAATTTGGCGCGCGGTCAGTACCGACGCGCTGAGTCCGGGCGTGCGCGCTCGCGTCAAGTCGGTCAACGGTCTGGAACTGCAAGTGCAGAAGCTGGCGTAGCGCCTGAAGATGGCGCAGGGTATCGGAATGCCTCGCGCGCTTGGGGGCGAAGGAGAATCGCGATGGCGAGCGGAGTCGGCATAGTCGTCTTCATCGGCGTAATTTTCGTTTTGAGCGGGCTCAAGGTCCTCAACGAGTACGAGCGCGGCGTGGTGTTCCGCCTCGGCCGCCTCACCCCGTATCGCGGGCCGGGCGTGATTTTCGTAATTCCCGTGCTCGAGCGGATGGCGCGAATCGATCTGCGGACCGTGACGCTCGACATCCCGCCGCAGGACGTAATCACCAAGGACAACGTGACGGTCAAAGTCAGCGCGGTGCTGTATTTTCGCGTCGTCGATCCTTCGCGCGCGGTGACCGAGGTCGCAAACTACCTGTTCGCCACGATGCAACTCGCGCAGACTACGTTGCGCTCCGTCGGCGGGCAGACCGAGCTCGACGAGTTGCTCAGCCAGCGCGACAAGCTCAACGCACGCATCCAGGAAATTGTCGATTCTCAAACCGAACCGTGGGGCGTGAAGGTCACGCTCGTCGAGTTGAAAAATATCGACCTGCCGCAGGACATGCAGCGCGCGATCGCGGCGCAGGCCGAGGCCGAACGCGAGCGCCGCGCCAAGGTGATCGCGGCGGAGGGCGAATTCCAGGCGTCACAGCGGCTCGCGGATGCGGCCGAGATCATGAGCAAGAGTCCCATCACGCTTCAGCTTCGCTATCTGCAGACGCTCAAGGAGATCGCGACCGAAAACAATTCCACCACCGTCTTTCCGATGCCGATCGATCTGTTCGAACCGTTCCGCGCGTTCGCAAAATTGGCCGGCGTCGGCGACGACAAGCCCAAGACCTGACGAGCCAATCGTTTCGTTCGCACCAAACTTAATTTTCGGAGAAAATTTCGACCTTATGGGCAAACTGATAATGGTTCGCCACGGCGAGAGTGAAGGCAACGCGATTCGGCGCTTCACCACGTCGGGCGAGGCGAAAATCACCGACCTCGGCCGTCGCCAGGCGCTCGAAGCCGCGCAAAGAATCAAGCTGATGTTTCAACCGATTCTCGTGATCGCGAGCACGTTCGCGCGCGCTCGCGAAACCGGACTAATCATCGCCGCGGAACTGCGCATCCCGATCGAGTACGAGGCGGAGTTCCGCGAGATGAGTCTTGGCGACCTTGCCGGAAAGCCGTACGAGTCGATCGCGAACGATCCCACCTTCGATCCGAAGCGCTCGTGGACGTGGCGCGCGCCCAACGGCGAGAGTCATGAGGATGTTCTCAAGCGCGTCGCGCCGGTGCTCGATCGCGTCGCCGCACAATATCCCGACGACGAGAATGTAATCGTCAGTCACGGCGGCGTGATGCGCGCGGTGTGGGCGTACGTTACCGGCAGCTGGGAAAATGCACACGTGCCGCCCAACTGCGGCATCGTGGTGATCGAACATCACAACGGGCGCTACCGTGAGCCCGAGGTGATCTACGGAGAAACGCCGGCCACCGAAACGGGCGGATGATCTTCAGGCTTTGCCCGCGCCCGGCAAAACTGAATCGAGAAATTCCTGGCTGCGCAGCCGCCGATCGACAATCGATCCGATGAACCGCGCCAGCGCGAGCGCACCGTCCGCGCCCGCCGCTTCCGATCCGGGCGAATCGCTCATCGGCAGCGTGCCCAGCCTCGCGAGGGTCGCCGCGCCCCGGCTCGACATTTTGATTGCGCCCTCCGCCACCGACGGCCGGCATTTCGCACACACGATCCCGCCGCGCGATACGACGAAATAAACCGTTGCGCCGTTGTCGCCGTTGACGAGATTGGGGGTCGCGCAGATGCGGCACCGCGTGAACTCGAGTCCGAAGCCTGCCCATCCGAGCAGCCGCATTTCGAATGCCTGCCGGATGGCCGCATCCGCAAACCGCGTGCTGAGCGCGCCGAGTCCTTCCGACAGCACGCGATACGCATCCGCGGCCTCGCTCTCCTCCGTGGTCAGCGCGTCGGTAAGTTCGAGCATGTAGCTGCCAAGTGCAATCTTGGCGAGGTCGTCGTCGAGCACGTGCTGTGTCAGGTCGGCCGCCTCGGCGCGGGTGATAAACACCAACTGCCCGTGGGGCCGGCGGCGGTAGTGCAGGACGACGTGCGAAAACGGTTCGAGCTTGCGCTCGAAGCGATGCCGCGACGCCTTGGCGCCCTTCGCGATTCCGCTGAGCTTGCCGGCGTGAAGCGTCAGCAGCGTGACGATTCGATCCGACTCGGCGTAGTCGCGCGCGCGAAGTACGATCGCCGGCGTTGATTCTTCGATCGGCATTTTCTAATCGCCGACGCTTCTGCGAAACACGGCTTGTTGAATATCCTTGACCTCGACGCGCATCCGCTCGGCATTGGCAATCGCCCGGCCCGACTCCGACGCTTCTTTCATGAGCACGTCGAAGCGCGCAGCGATATTCGCGAGCTTGGCATTCGCCTCGGTCAGCGCCCGCCGCCTCAGCTCCTCACTCTCCCACGCGCCCTCGGCGTATTCGCGCAGCTCGCGGCTCTCGAACACCAGCTCTTGCAGCTTGTTCTCGTATCCCCTGACGATTCGGCGCAACGCCTCGACGACTTTGGGCCGCTCCTCGGGATCCTTCCACAGCACGTGCGCAAGGAACATCAAATCGTCTTCGGTCACCGCGGTGCGTCCGGCGACGATCGCGTGCGCGCGCAAAATGCCGAGTGAATTCTTCCAGCGCCGGTCCGACACGACAATCTGCTCGCGCGCCAGCTCGCGCCTGATTTGCGCAATCGCCTCGAGTATCGCTCCCGGCACTTTGACCGCCGCGACCAGTGCGCGCAGCTCGTCGAGCTCCGCAAATTGCAGCGTCGTGCGCGCGCGTTCCGGTCCGCCCGCCATCATGCGGATAAAGCCGTGCTCCTCGGTGATGTAATCGGCCATGAAGCGCAGCATGAAGCGATCGTAAAGAGCGGTCAGCTCGTCCTCGTCGGGCAGTTCGTTCGAAGCTCCGAACATCGTGATGAGCGGCACCGCCACGCGCTCGCGCCCGTTGTGAAAAATCCGCTCGTTGATGACAGTCAACAGCGCGTTGAGGATCGACGAGTTGGCCTTGAAGATTTCGTCCAGGAACGCGATGTGCGCCTCAGGCAGTTTGTGCGTTGTGACGCGCCGATAGTCGTCTTCCTCGAGGCCTTTGAGGCTCACCGCGCCGAAAATTTCCTCGGGCGTGCTGAATTTCGTCAGCAGCCACTGAAAATAGCTCGCGCCTTCGATTCGCCGGCACAGTTCGTCGGCCAGCATCGACTTGGCCGTTCCCGGCGGCCCGATTATCAGCACGTGATTCGCCGACAGCAACGCCACGATTGCGCCATCGATCAGATCGATTCGCTCGAGGAACATCCGGTTCAGTTCCTCGCGAATTCGCGCAAGCTTCGATAATGCGGTGTCAGCCATTTGCCCGTTCATCATGATCTCTACCAGACCGGAGACAAAGACTTAACCCCACGCACGCTTCGAGACTTGCCGCCGCTCCGCTGCGGGCGCTAGATCAGGTAGTTGCAAGCGGAGGACGGTTGCGATGGAAAAGGCGCTGAGCGGGGTCAAAGTTCTGGACATGACGCAGTTTGAGGCCGGCACCTCATGCACCGAGATGCTCGCGTGGCTCGGCGCCGATGTCATCAAAATCGAGTCGCCAAAGATGGGCGAGCAGGGCCGCTGGCTGCTCACCGAAAAGCAGGGCGTCGATTCCTATTACTTCATTCTGCTCAACGCCAACAAGCGCGGCATCACGCTCAACCTCAAGAGCGAGAAGGGCCACGCGATGTTCATAGACCTGGTCAAGCAGGTCGACATGCTCACCGAAAATTTCTCGCTCGGCACGCTCGAAGGCCTCGGCCTCGGCTACGATCGCCTGCGCGAAATAAATCCGCGGCTCATCTACCTGACGATCAAAGGCTTCGGCACGCACGGCCCGTATAGCAAGTACAAGAGTTTCGACATGATCGCGCAGGCGTCCGGCGGCGCGATGGCGCTCACTGGCTTTCCCGGTTCGCCGCCGCTCAAGCCCGGACCCACCATCGGCGACACCGGCACCGGGATGCACGCGGCAGTCGGCGTGCTCGCCGCGTACATCCAACGCGAACGCACCGGCAAGGGACAGAAAGTCGAAGTCGCGATGCAGGAAGCGGTGCTGAATTTCGTGCGCGTCCCGATGATGGGCACTTACGTCACGCACAAACCCACGCCGCGCACCGGCAACCGCGTCGGCGGCGGCGGTCCCGGCGACATCTACAAATGCGCGCCCGGCGGCGACAACGATTATTGCTACATCCTGTGCACTTCGCCGGAGATGTTCGTGAGTCTGTGCGAAGTGATCGGCCACCCCGAAATCGTCAGCGACGAACGATTCGTAGGACGAAGCCGTGCCAAAAACGTCGAGGCGCTGACCTCGCTAATCAGCGAATGGACCGACCGTCACACCAAGTTCGAAGTGATGCGCATCCTCGGTGAGGCCGGCGTCCCGTGCGGCGCGGTCCTCGACAGCGTGGAGCTGCTGAACGATCCTCATCTCAAGCAGCGCGGCATGATCGTCACCATCAAACATCCCGTGCGCGGCGACTTCACGATGCCGGGATGCCCCGTGCGCCTCGAAGATTCGCCCGTCGAAGTGACCGCTGCGCCGTTGCTGGGCCAGCACAACGCCGACGTCTATGGCCAGCTGCTCGGCCTCGGCGCCGGCGAGCTCGAAGATCTCAAGCGCGAAGGCATCATCTAGATGCGGCTCTCTTGACAGGCCGGGGCGACCTTTTCGAAGCGATCGAGTACCTGCGCGGCGAGGGCGAGGGTATCCTCGCGCGCTTCGCACGCTCGAAACGCGGCGTCGTGTACGCCGATCTGCGCTTCGAAGTAGTGTTCAATCGGTCCGGCGCAGCAGTGAATGGCGAGCCGCGCGATGGCTCTGAGAGCGAGAACGCCGCGTATGCAGTCTCTGTGCATGTCGCCGATAGGGCAGGTTCGGACGGTTTTGGACAAACTGGCGCGGAGATCGGCGCCCTCGCAGGCCGGCCCACGAAGCTCGTCGCCGAACTGCGCCGCGGGCTTGGTGAAGCTTACGATCGCGCTCGATTCAGCGCGCGCAAAAAGGCCGAACTCATCGCTCATCTCGGCGACGCCGCCAAAGGACTCCTCGTCACGCAGATTCCACCGCGCGAAGGAGTCCGCGACGACGTCGACGCGAGCTTTCGTCAAGATCCGCGCTCGCTCTCGACCAACGAGCTCAAGAAAATTTCGCTCGACGCCTCGCGCGAGGTTGGCGTACTCGGCGAAGCGATCGCGTTCCAGGTCGTTGCCGCGATGACCGAGTTGCGCCGCGAGATTTTCATCGACACCGCCGGCACTGTGGTCTCGCAGGCGTACGCATTCTCGCAGGGCGACTGTTACGTCGTCGCGCAAATCGGCGACGGGCACCAGGAAACCTACGACTCGATCGGCCAGCAGCGCGGCCTCGAATGTTTGAGCGACGGATGGCGCGGCGAGCTGATGCCGAATCCGTCACTGGCGAAGTTTTGCGTCGACCTCGCCACTGAGGCGCGCGAACTCGCCGCCGCGCCAGTCCTCAAGCCACCCGATGGCGACGTGGTCGTGGTTACCGACCCGCACTTCAACGCGCTCGTCTCGCACGAGGTGATCGGCCATCCATGCGAGGCGGATCGCGCGCTCAAGATGGAAGCCGCTTACGCCGGCCGCAGTTGGTTCCTGCGCTCGCTCGCGGACAATCAGTTGGGCAAGCCGGTCGCATCGCCGCTGCTCTCCGCATGCTCCGATCCGAGCCTCGACGGTTACGGCCACTACCGCTACGACCACGAGGGCACGCGTGGTCGCCGCGTGATGCACATCGATCGCGGCATCTTCAGCGGCTTTCTGAATTCGCGGGCGACTGCCGCCGTGCTCGGCGCGGAGCCGAACGGCTCAGCCCGTGCGAGCGAGGGATGGCATGTGCCGCTGATCAGAATGTCCAACACCTTCTTTCTCCCCGGCGAAATGCCGCCCGAAAAAATCATCGCGGGTGTCGAGCACGGCTACTACGTCTGCGGCCATCAGATTCCATCGATCTCCGAGTCTCGCGAAAATTTCAGAATCTCCGCGCGTCGCGTCTACGAGATCGATCACGGACGAATAGGGCGTCTCTACCGCTCAGGCAGCGTGATCGCCGACTCGAAAAGCTTCTTCACCAACGTGGACGCGGTTGGCAACGATCTGCGGCTGATCGCGATCCCCACCTGTGGCAAGGGCCAGCCGATGCAGATCAAGCGGATGTCCAACGGCGGACCGACGCTGCGCTCGCGCGCGCGCCTGGCGGGCAACTGATGCGCTCGCTCGCCGACCTGAAATCCTTCACCCGCGAGGCGGCGCGGATACTCGCGCGTGAGAAGGACCTTGCGAGCTACGAGATTTATTGTGCCACCGCAGAGCATCGGATCGCCCGCCTCAACTATACCTCGGACATTCCGAGCCGCGGCCTCGAAGAGTTCAAGTCGCTCAATGCCGATGGATTCCAGTTGCGCGTCGCGATGCGCCGCGATCCGCACGAAGTCGGCGCCGCCTTCGAAGCGGGAGACTTCACCGCCGACTCCGTTCGCGACGCGCTCCGCCGTGCGCGCAGCGCGGCCGTCGTCGATCCGCATTTCCCCGGTTTCCCAAGTGTAGCGCTCGACCGCAAGCTTGCGCCGTCCGAAAAAAGCGACTTGGCGAGAGTGGGGGACCGTGCGATCGCCGCGGCAGCGTGGGATGTGCTCGACGGCGCGCTCGACGCACTCGCAAAGCGCGCCGGCGCTGCTCGTACCGATCATCCGGGGTTGATCATCGGCGGCGACGTGTCAGTGATTCGCGATCGAATCGCGATCTTCAATTCGAATTTCGCTGAAGTTCGCACCGACGAAAGCGCGCACTTCAACGCGTCGGTCACCTCGATTATCGAGTCGCTCGACGCCAAGGGTACTGCGACCGCGCTCGGCGATTCCGTCGCCGCGATGCGCCGCGACGCACGCGTGATTGGCCGCGATGCTGTCAGCCGAGCGCTTGCTCTGTCCCACGGCGCCCGGCCAGCCGCGGGGAAGTTTCGCGTCGTGCTTGGACCGCAGCCGATCGCCGAAATTCTCAATTACATGGTGATGGGCTCGCTTACCGCCGGCTCGTTTCACGCTGCGAGCTCCGCGTATCACGGAAAAGTCGGTGCGTCTGTGATGGATTCGCGGTTGAGTCTCGCTGACGATCCGGCGTTACGCGCCGGCGCGATTCGCCGCCGAGTCACGTGCGAAGGAATCCCCACGCGCCGTGTCGAATTGATCCGCAACGGCAAGCTGGTCGGCTTGCTCTCGAATTTCTACGATACCCATCGCATCCTCACCGACGAGCATCGCGCCGAAAAGCTCGGCGCTGGCGCTCCCGCGAAGCTCGAGTTTCCTCCGCTGAGCGGCTACCGGCTCGGCGAAGGTGGTGGCCGGCGTTTCGATGCGAGCCCCGGCTCGGCCGGCACCAACGTCATGATGCGCGCGCGCGGCGGAGTCACCGATCGCGAACTCGTGCGCGCGGTGGGCGACGGAATCTACGTCGGCCGCATCTGGTACACCTATCCAATCAACGGCCAGCGCGCGGGAGATTTCACCTGCACCGTCACCGGCGATTCTTATCTCGTTCGCGACGGAGAAATCGCCGAGCCGCTGGCGCCCAACTGTTTGCGCATCAACGCGAACATCGCGCAGGTCTTCGAGCGTCCGCTCGCGGTTGGTATGCGGCCGCGTGCGGCTACGGTGTGGGGCTCGCCCGAAGCCTACTATGTTCCCGCGATCGCCGCCGGCTCGATCGCGCTCGCGGAAGTTGCAGCGACCTGACCGCGCGCGATGCTCGATCACATCCGCGCGATCACGTCC
>JBAWCX010000467.1:0-7568 GCA_049590495.1 Binatus sp. (SeqCode) | reverse complement strand
CATCTGGATGCCGACGTCGTCGTAGCAGCGCACTGAGCCAAGATGAGGGGACCGGTGATAATATCGGTCCCCGCTCTTTTGGTGACAACGCGTCGGTGAGCACAGAGAAGGCAATCATGGTGGTGTGCGCAAAGCTTTCCACGATTCTAAGTGTCATCGCCGCTATGATGACGCTTCTCGCGGGGCCATCTGCTGCCGCTGAAGCCCTGGCGCCCAACGCGCTCTACCCAGTCCGTACCTATGATTTCGGAACCGTTAGACAAGGTGAAAAGATCTCGCACTGCTTCGTCGTCCGGAACCAGGGCAAAGCCCCGCTGACGATCACGGGTATGCAGTTGCCTTCACCGGAAATAATCGCGCGGGGACCCGCAAGTGTAGCGCCGGGACAGGAAGGCAAGGTCTGCGTTGACCTCGACACCACATCGATGAGCCGCGCGATCCACACCTGGGTAATAGTCTTCTCCAATGATCCTATCGTGCCGAAGCTCCCGCTTTACATAAATGGCGTGGTGAACGCCCCGATCGATATGATCCCCTACAGCACGGTGTTTGCGAGTCTCTTTAAAGGCGAGAGTGCCCAGCGCGGGGTGATTGTCGTCAACAAGCAAAAGAAGCCGCTCAAAATTCTGGGACTTGAGACCCAGGGCCAGCATTTCAAGGCGACCATCAAGACCCGCAAACCCGGCCAAATCTACGAGGTGGCAATCGAAATTCCGCCAACTGTGCCGCTAGGCAGATACAAAGAGTTCGCATATCTCAAGACTGATAGTCCCGAGCGTCCCCGTCTTGCGATTACGATCAATCTCCTGATCAAGGACGACATCTACGCGTTCCCGACCGAGGTCGATTTCGGCAAGGTGAATAAAGGTCTCTTCGAAGGGCATCCCGATGACGCCGGATTACTCACCGCAAGCTTTCTGGTGAAAAAGCGCGAGGGCCAATTCCGTATCGAGTCAATTAGCTGCGACGTGCCGGGGCTGCAATTGACGCAGACTCCTCAGGGCAATAGCGACGCCTTCCGTTTCGACATCGCATTGCCTGCGAAAAAACTCGAGCCCGGGCGGCTGACTGGGAAAATTCAACTGCATACCGATGATGGAAAGATTCCACAGCTGGTCGTTCCTATCCGCGGTGAAATTCAGTGATGAAAGGGCAGGACGTCGAGACGTCCGGCCCCTTTCTTATTGCTCGTCTGCTTCCACGAAGGCGCGCAGGCGGGATAACGCTGCGTCCCAATCGTGCGAAATCTGATCGAGGTATCGCTGTACATCGGCAAGACGGTTCGCGCGCAGCTCCCAGACGCTTTCGCGACCTGTCCGCATGCCGCGCGCAAGCCCGGCCTCCTCGAGTGCGTGCAGATGTTTCGTGATCGCCTGACGCGAGACGGTCTCACCGGCCGCGAGCCGAGTGATCGGCAATGGTCCCCCCGCGCAGAGTCGAGCGACGATTCGCAAACGAGTCTCGTCGCCGAGCGCCGCGAAGATGAGTGCCGCGTCGGCTCGTTTCGCCGCGGCGCCGATCGACAGTCGGGCCATGACCGGCGGCTCAACCTCCCGCGTGCATGGCGAGGTACTTCTCGATCAGCGTCATCTGCGCAGCCCATCCCTGCTCGTTGGCGGCGAATGCTTTGGCGCGCCGTTCCAGCGGGATCTTGTCGAAGCCGGACTCGGTGACGGTCAGCATCGTGCCGCCCGAGGCCTCCTCCAGCTGGAACACGACGAGAGTGGACGGCTCTTTCGAGTAATCGACGCCGGCATCCATGGCGAACGGATGCCATCGAAATGAGAACAACCGCATCGGCTCGACGCGGTCGACCGCGAACTCGAAACGCAACCCCTCGTGCGCTTTCTGGCGCTTGGCGACTTCCGGGTCCACGGTAGTCCCCACGAGCTTTCCGGTGATGCTCGCGCCGGCGACGAAAGGACCGTCGAAATCGACGCCGAACCAGCTGCCGAACTGCCTGGAGTCGCTGATCGCGCGCCACACGCGCTCGCGCGATGCGCGCAACAGGACGCGTTTCTCGATGCGGTCAGTGTTTGTCGCCATATGCACCCTCCGAGTTGCGCTTACAATACCGCCATTCGCGGACGAAACGCAACCCATCGGTTGCGGAATAGCGGGGGAAGGAGCTACTTTGCCTCGCTTCGCTGTTCTTCGTATCTTTTTCCTTCTTATGGCAATCGAGTACCGCGCGTTGGGGAAGACTGGGCTGCGCGTCAGCACGCTTGGGTTTGGTGGGTCCGAAATCGGATATCAGGCTGTTGCGCAGAAGACTGTCGATAAGATTCTGAACACGGCGCTGGATGCCGGCATCAATGTGATCGATACCGCCGAGTGCTATGCCGATGGCGAAGCGCTGATCGGTAAGGCGATCGCGCGGCGGCGCGCCGAAGTTGTGCTGATGACCAAATGCGGGCACGCGCGTCTTGGCGCCGCGTCCGAGCGCGCTTCAGGCTATGCGAGTAACGATTGGGAGCCCGCGATGCTCGCGCGGAGTATCGAGCGCAGTCTGAAGAACCTGCGCACCGACCATGTCGATGTGATGCAGTTCCACAGCCCGCCGCTCGCGACTCTCCAGGACGGCCGTATCATCGAAGTCATCCACAAGGCTCGCGAGCGCGGACAGGCGCGCTTCGTGGGATGCAGCGCCGACTCAGATGAAGCGGTGTACGCGGTCGAGAGCGGCGCGTTCGACACGATTCAGGTCTCGGTGAGTATCGCGGACCAGGAAGCTCTCGATCGCGTGCTGCCAAAGGCGGCCGCGCGCGGCATGGGCGTGATCGTCAAGCGGCCAATCGCGAACGCCGCGTGGCGTCACCGCAAGCAGCCGCCCGCCGACTGGTACCATCGGCCGTATTGGGATCGCCTGCAGGCGCTCGACTACGATTTTCTCCATCGCGGCGTCGAGGACGCGGCCGCGATCGCGCTTCGATTCACGCTCGGCACGGCGGGCGTGAGCACGGCGATCGTCGGCACGACGCGGCCCGAGCGCATCGCGCAAAATATCGCGCATGCCGGCGCGGGACCGTTGCTGCCCGCCGAGTACGAAGCGATTCGCGCTCGATGGCGCGCGGTCGCGCCTCCCGATTGGATTGGACAACGCTAGCGCGCGAATCGCCCGAATTCTTTCTTTGAATCGCCTCGCGTCATGTTAAAGCTGGCGCCTTCACACTCGCGTTCACGGACATTTTTCAAACGCGTCAACGTTCGATCCCGAAGGCATCATAGTTCGTAACCGCGGCGTCCGCCGGCAGTTAACGATCGCCGCCGTATCCTCCGTCGCGAGCTGCGCAGCTCCGAATCTTCTCCAACCGACACTCGAAACCAACGGAGGAAACGATGAAAGCACTGCGAAAAAGGAAGTGGCCTGCCGCGATCGCGCTGGCTGCCATGGTGAGCGCTCAGAGCGCGGCGCCGCTGGTGTACGCTGGCCAGAAGAATCAGAACGCCCCTTCGACTACCACCCCGATCGCGCATGTGATCGTGCTGATCGGAGAGAATCGCAGTTTCGACAACATATTCGGCACCTACGTACCAAAGAGAGGGACGGTCGAGAATCTGCTCTCGAAAGGAATCGTGACGGCCAATGGTTCCCCCGGACTTAACTCAGGGCTGGCCTCGCAAAATCTGGTGAACACGCCACTGCCGGCGACCTACTTCATCAGCTCAAGCAACAAGACCGAGTACTCGACGCTGCCCCCGCCGCATGTCAACGGTGCACCCAACGTGCAAAAGCCTCTGGGGTCCAGCGCGCCCTTCAACAGCACGGTCTCGGACGCGGAGCTCCAGATGCTCGAACCTTCGCTGGAAGTTGCAGATCTGGGACTGCTGCGGACCGGAGCGACCGGCTTGTCAGCCACGACCGGTATCGTCGACACTCGAGTCACCGACGCGACGAATCTGCCGAACACCTCGTTTCAGATCACCGGACCGAATCTGCCTTACGATTCGTACACCGGCGACACGGTGCATCGCCTCTATCACATGTGGCAGCAGTCGGATTGCAACGTCGCCAACGCGACATTCACCAATCCGTCGGGCTGTCTGAACGATTTGTATCCGTTCGTCGCTCTGGCGCGTGACGACTCGAGCGGCAACTCGCTGGGATTCTACAATGTCCAGGACGGCGACGTACCGGTCTGGAAGCAGCTCGCGGACGAGTACGCGCTGGCCGACAACTATCACCAGGCGACAATGGGTGGCACTGCCTCCGATCACATGGCAATGGGCACCGGCGATGCGGTCTTCTGGACAACGTTCGGCGGTATGACCACGCCGCCGGCTTCGACGATTGCGAACCCGAACCCGGTCTCATCGACCTCGGATAAATACCAGGTCGACGGGAATTGGAGTGATTGCGGCGATTCGACGCAGCCGGGCGTACAGCCGATCCTCACCTATCTGAGCACGCTGCCATATAACCCGAAGCCCAACTGCCAGAACGTGTTCTACATGGTGAACAACCTGAGTCCGGGAACTTTGCCCAACGGCGTGGTGGACACCGCCAGCATCACGGCGGGCGCCAAGGTGCCTCCGTCACCGTTGCGCACGATTGGCGACGAGCTTAACGACGACAGCATTTCATGGGCGTACTACGGCGGCGGCTACAACGCGGCGGTTAATGTCGCCAACGGCTCGACCGATCCGACAGACAAGGCGATCGCGCCGAACTACTGCGACATCTGCAACTTCGAGTCGTATGCGTCGTCGATCATGGACAACCCGACGCAGCGCACGACGCATATCAAGGATGCGATCGACTTCTTCAACGATCTGGAGGCGGGCACGCTACCGGCCGTCTCGTTCGTCAAGCCTGACAGCTTCGTCGACGGGCATCCGGCGAGTTCAAAGGCTGACCTGTTCGAGGCGATGCTGGAGAACATCGTCGATCAAATGAAGGACAAAGCCGATACCGCGTTGTTTGTTACCAACGACGAGGGTGGCGGCTATTGGGATTCCGGCTACATTCAGCCGCTGGACTTCTTCGGCGACGGCCCGCGCGTCCCGTTGATCGTCGTGTCGAAGTACGCGAAGCACGGCGAGGTGGTGCACACCTACTACGACCACGTATCGATCCTGAAGTTCATCGAGGCCAACTGGGGTCTGACTCCGTTGACCGGACGCAGCCGCGACAATCTGCCGAATCCAGTTGCGGCGTCGGACAATCCGTATGTCCCGACCAACTCACCGGCGATTGGCGATCTGATGGATATGTTCGATTTTCATCAGGGCAGCTGAGAATCGGAGAGAAGGCAGGGCGGCAGTCATTCGGCTGCCGCCCTGTTCGTACCTAGAAGGCACTGACCGTTCCGACGGCGCGATCAAGGGACCGTCGGGCCGAACCTGATCGGGCCTGAAAGGAATAGGTTCGTGTTCGTGCTGTTCTGGCCAATGATCACTGGTGGGGTCAGATTTCCTCCAGCGCTTAGCTGACTTGGAGTAAACTCGACGACGGCGTTGTCGCAGCCGAAACTCATCTGGTGAATTGATACCCAAAGGTCTCCGGAATTGTCGAAATCGATGCCGCCTAAACACGACCCTGAGCCGTTCGGCGTGAATGTAGGAGAAGTGACTGTCGCACCGGCTGAGGGAGTGATTTCGCCTGTGCCGCTGAGGTCGCTGACTGAGATCATTTCGATCTCGTCGCCCTGAGCGTTCGAGCCCGCCAGCCACAGATTTCCGGAACCGTCGAAGGCAAGGTCGAGGACATTAATCTGGCCCGGAACATTCAGCACTAGACTCGGATTCGCTGGTCCGCTGGCAGCACGATCGCTCGGTGTAAACCGCCATATTTGCTCTGGGTAGGACGGATCGAAATTTGTCGAGAACTCGACGACCCAGAGATTGTCGGACTCATCGAACCTTAAGGTCACGGACACCGAATCCGTTGGCGCGATCACGACGCTTGGTGTCGGTCCGCCACTGGTTTCTATCTGGCTGCTCAAAAGCTCAAGGAGGGTTCGGTTTCTGTCGATCACCCAGAGATCACCTGCCGCGTCAAAGCCGATACTTCCGGCAACCTCGAATGGAACTGTTGAGTTATTTGCGGGACTGATAATGACTTTGGGTTTCACCGGCTTACCCACCTTGAGCGAAGCCATCTCGCCGCGACTGATTTCAATGACCGCTGAGGGCAGGCCATTGATAACCTGAAACGTGGTCCACAAGTTCTGATGCGCATCAAAGACGATAGAAAATGGAGCATTGTAATCTGCGCTCCCGAAGGCGAGGTGAGCTTTGGGAGTCCCGCTCTTATGAAGGGCCTTTCCCTGGAATTCCGAGAAATACTTCTCGCCGCCTACCCAGAGTCCCTGTGGTTTCGGTTGCTTTGCTGGAACCGCATTGATCGAAAAAGCCACCGAATAGAGCGCGGCCACAGCCGCCGCTAGAGTCTTGGATCTGTGACTACCAGCCATCGTCCACCTAAAAAGAGCGAACGTAAACGTTTAAAGCCCGATGCTAATAGATACGGACGTTCACTACCAGTGGAGCGGGACGTACAAACGCGAGGAGGCCGTCGGCGCACTCATTTCGCGCGCTCGCGCAGTTGGCGGGCGGCGCCGGCGAAGAAATTTCGCGCGATGAACGATCGCTCGCCGGCCGCCATCTCCTCGAGTATCTCGGCGTTCAGCGCGATTGCCTCATGGTCCGACGGATTTGCGTTCAGCGCGATCTCCGCGACCGCCAGCGCGCGCTTGAGTTGCGCCGCATCCTTGAGCGCGCGCGCTTTTGCGATGATCGCGTCGCGCCCGCACAGCTCGACGATGTCGGCGCTGCGCTCCATCCGCGTTGCCGGGAACATTTGCGACGGCTCGCCCGACCACCATCCCGCGTAGCGCCGGATGACGTCGCGCACCACGAACGGGACGCATCCGTAGATCGGTTGCAGGTACGATTTCGCCGCGAGGTCGTCCGGTATTGAAATGTCGGCCTCGACGATGTCCACCGGCCACTCGCCGGCGTTGAGCCGCCGCACCACTTCGTCGTGGATGACGCGGATTGCGCGCGCCGTATCGCGCAGCACCTCGCCGCATAGCTGCTCGCCGCGATACGCGGGTCCGTGGCCCGGCAGCAGGTAACGCGGCGCGCGCTTCGCGATCGCCTCGAGCGTCTCGGCCCACGCCAGCGTGTAGCGCTGCACCTTGTTGGGATTGCCCGTGTTCGGCATCGACGAGACGATCAAATCTCCGACCATCGCCAGCCGCCGCGTCGGCATCCAGACCCAGGTCGCGTCGTCGGTCTCGCCCATCGCGTGATGCAGCTCGACGGGCTCGCCCACCAGGTCGAGAAATTGTTGGTCGCGATAAACCAGGTCGGGGTAGGTGAACGACTCGGGCTCGAAGAGTCCCTGCGTCGCGAACATGCCGCCGAACTGGAGCGCATTGATATGCGCCTGCCATCCGCTGGTCAGCGCGTAACGCTTGAAGCGGCCGGTGACGTCCTCGTGCGCCCAGATTTTCGGCCGCGCATGCCCGCGCGTGAGCGCGTCGGCGATGAACGCTTCGGTGCCGAAGGCATGATCACCATGGCCGTGCGTGTAGATGAGAAACGCGAACGGCTCGTCGCTG
>JBAWCX010000466.1:0-2154 GCA_049590495.1 Binatus sp. (SeqCode) | reverse complement strand
ACAAAAACGTGAGTGTCGCTGGAGGCGATCTGAAGGCCGTTAGGATCGAAAAAGCGCGCCTCGACCTTTTCGTCGCGCCCGTCGAGCCCTGCAAGCAGGTTCTTGAAGGTTGCGGTCCACTTCAGGTACCGCGCGTTGGTCAGCTCGGTGTCTGTGAATTGCGATTGAGGCGGCGCCTGGGCGGTGCCCTCGCGCGTCGAGAGCGCCAGCGTCAGCGCGGAAAATTCGAGCGGATTCTCGCGTGCCTTGGCCAGCAACTCCTCATGCTTCCACGGCAGTCCGTCGAACAGCGGCTTGAGTCCGAGCTGCTGCTGGAGTTCCGGGCTCGAATATAGGTACGTGCCGCCGAACGCGGCGCCCGCCAGCACCACCAGGAAAATCAGCAGGCCAATCGAACGGCTGAGACTGCTGCGCGGCTCGCGATAAGTTACCGGCTCGTCTTCAAACCCGAGTTGCTGGTACTGCGACAGCCCGCCGGTTCCGCTGGTCGAGGTGACGCGGCCGCTGTCGAACGACAGTCCGCGCCCATAGAGCATCATGTCGCGAAATTCCTGGACGCGCGCCGGCCGCGCGTCCATCTCGTAGCCGAGCGCGGCGTCGATAGCCCCGGCCAGGTTGCTCGACGAAGCCGGACGAATTTCGCGAACCGGCGGAAAGCTGAAGGGCGGAAACTTTTCGGGATCACGGCCGGTCAGCACGTAATGCAGCGTCGCACCGAGCGAGTAGATGTCGCTGCGCGGATCGACCAGGCCCTGGTACTGCTCCGGCGGCGCGAAGCCCAGCGTGCCGATCATGGTGCCCTTGCGCGCCGCCTTGAACAGTCGCGCGATTCCGAAATCCACCAGCACGACCCGCCCGTTCGAATTGAGCATCACGTTGGACGGCTTCATGTCGCGGTAGATTATCGGCGGCGCCAGCCCGTGCAGGTACGCGAGCACATCGCACAGCTGGCGCGCGATGTCGATAACCAGCCCCTCTGGGAGAGGCTCGCCGCGCGCGGCCAACTCCTCCTCGAGGTTGCGCCCCTCGACATACTCCATGACCAGGTAATGGCGATTGGCGAGCTCGAAGCGGTCGGTGATCGCGGGAATCGCCTGATGCTTCAGCTGGGCGAGCGTGTCGGCCTCGCGCGCGAAATATTCGTTAGCCTCGATCCGCTGGGCCTGGTCGATAAAGTGATCGACCATCTCTTTGATCGCGCAGGGACGGTTCGCCAGCCGCTGATCATGCGCCAGGTAGACCATCCCCATCCCGCCGCCGCCGAGCAGCCGCGCGATTTTGTAGCGGCCCTGCAGAACGGTGCCCGCTTCGAGCGGTCCGGTTTGAGGCTGCGGCGTGTCTTTGGGCGAAGTGGCCATCGTCAATCCGTCAAAAACCGGCGCGTCGTCCGCGCCTAGCTTGCATACACTACAATCACTGAAATGTTGTCGGTACCACCGCCGGCGTTGGCCGCGACGATCAATTCGCGCGCCGCGTCGAAGGGATCCGCGTTGCGCCCCAGGATGTCGCGAATCTCATTGTCCATGACGTGCGCCGTCAGCCCGTCGCTGCACAGCATCAGCTTGTCTCCGCGCTTCAGCTTGATTCCGAGCGCTTCCGCGCCCGCCGGTCCGCTCTGACGCGCGCCGAGCGAGCGCGTGATCACATTCTTGTGCTCGTGCGTATGCGCTTCCTCGGCGGTAATTTGTCCAATTTCGACCAGCCGCTGCACCAGCGAGTGATCCTTGGTGACCTGGCGAACCGTCGCGCCTTCCATCAGGTATCCGCGGCTGTCTCCGACCCACGCCACCGCGGCGTCCGACGGCATGACGAGCGCGCACACGCCCGTCGAACCCATTCCGCGCGATTCCGGATGGCTCGCTACATAGTCGATAATTTTGGAATTCGCTTCCTCGAGCGCGGCGGTTAGCATATCCGCTCCGTTGGCAGCATCTCTACTTGCGGTTTCGAGCCGCGCCTCAATGTAACTCCGGATGGTCTCGACGGCAATCGCGGAAGCGACTTCGCCCGCCTCCGCCCCGCCCATCCCGTCGGCGACGACGTACAAATGGCACTGCGCCGGATCGACGAGCGACTCGCGCACGTACTCGACCGCCAGCACCGAGTCTTCGTTATGCTCGCGCACGCGGCCAACGTCGGTCATCGCGGCCGCAC
>JBAWCX010000465.1:0-5648 GCA_049590495.1 Binatus sp. (SeqCode) | reverse complement strand
CTCTTTGACGTACTGCGACCTGCCGAAAATTTCCTCGAGCCCCTCGATGTAGATGTTGTTGCCGCCGGAATCGACGATGACTTCCTTGGCGCGGCCGACGACGTACAAGCGCCCGTCGTCGTCGAAGCGGCCGAGGTCGCCGGTGCGGAGCCATCCGTCGGCCAGGACTTCGGCGGTCGCCGCCTCATTGCGGTAGTAGCCCGCCATCACGTTGGGGCCGTGCGCGATTATCTCGCCGATTGATCCCGTCGCGGTCATCAGCTTGATCTCGACGCCGTTGAGCGGCCTTCCTACCGAGCCGACCTGGAGCGGTTCGTCGGGTCGCGCGACTGCCAGGACGGGCGCGGCTTCAGTCAACCCGTAGCCTTCGAGCAGTGGGATTCCGATGTCGTTGAAAAATTCCGCGACGCGATGGGGCAGGGCGGAACCGCCGCTGACGGCGAGCCGCAGCCGGCCGCCGAGCGCGGAATGAACCTGCCGAAAGACTATAGAACCGAAGTTCAGGCCCGAGTTCGCGTCGAGCCGGCGATTCAGATCGCGCAGATTGTCGAAGGCCGCGTGAAAGAACGGACCGCGCGCCTCGACTTCATCGACGATGCGCCGATGGACCGCCTCCCACACCGCGGGCACTCCGATCAGCGCGGTCGGGCGAACGTCGGCGAGCGTGCGCGAGAGCGTTTTCGCATCGACCTCGAGCGGATAGACAATCGTCGCGCCGCTGGCGAGCGGCAGCAGCATCCCGCAGGTGAACTCGAACGCATGATGCAGCGGCAGCAGCGAAAGGACCACGTCGTCGGCGCCGAGCACGAAGACGCGCGACAGCATCGCGATTTCAGCGGCGAAGTTGCCGTGCGAGAGCATCACGCCCTTGGGCGCGCCGGTGCTGCCGGAGGTGAACAGGATCGACGCCAGCGCTTTGCGCTCGGGCGTTGCCGGCGGAGTCTTCGCGTCGCCGCGCAGAATGAATGGACGCGCGAGCTCGGCGAGGTCGAGCTCGATTAGTTTCGGATGAGCATCACCAAGCGCGGAGCCGAGGCGTTTGTGAACGGCGCTCGAACGCAGCGCGGCCGCGGGCTCAGCAATCTTGCAGCTGGGCGCGAGCTCCTCGGCGGAAATGAGCTGATCGAGCGGCACGGCGATCGCACCCGCGCACAGAATAGCGAAGTAGCCCAGCACCCAATCGGGCGAATTCTCGCCGATCAGAAGCACGCGATCGCCCGGCTTGATCCCGCGCGTCGCGAGCAGCAACGCCGCGCGATGCGCGCGGTCGCGCAGCTCGCGATACGTGGTCTGCGTCTGCTGCCCCGACGGCCGACGCGCAATCATCGCGGGCCGCGAGCCGTAGCGGTCGGCGGCTCGATCGAGCATATCGACGAGACTGCGATGACGCGGCAGCGACTTGGGCCTGCCGCGTGCGTGGAGATCGAGCTGCGGAAAAATATGGCGGCGCAGTCCGGGCAGATGAATATTGATCCAGTAGTCGCGCCAATCGATCAGATCGGGACGAAACGGATGGTGATCGGCGTCGGCGGGCTTGAGCGACGCGTAAAGCGCGCGGATGTGGCTGGCGTGAAAAGTGTAGACGAGCTCCTGGATGTACGGGCGATAGACCTCGACCAGTTCGCGCGCGAGGTCAGTGTTCTCCTTGAATTTGTCGATCCCGCTCTCGATTTTTTTCGCGCGCTGATTCTCCTCGCCCACCACGCTGCGCGCGAACGCCGCCGCTTGCTTGAGAATCCGCGGAACGGTGTTGCTGGCGAGGTCGTAAGTATTCTGCGACACGACGACGGCTTCCAGATGAGGCCCAAGCCAGCGCATCGTGCCGCCGTCCTTGCGATGCTCGCGGCGATTGCTGAGCGCGGTCAGCTCTACCAGCCGGCGCATCGGGAGCGGATTCCGATCCGATGTGCAAAGCTGGTAGATGGGCTTGTGCTTGCGCGACAGCAGCGCGGCGAGAATCGGAACCATCGCATGCGCGGCGAGATCGACCGGGATCACGTCGAGCACCAGCTCGGCCTTGGCGGGATAAAATCGGTAGCCGCGGCCGGCGAGATAAGTCAGCGGCGCGCTGGTGTTGACGCCCTGGTTCCATCCGGGGAACGGATCGCGCAGCGCGCTTTCAATCACCGCGGGACGCACGACGGTCACGTTGAGCGTGTCGCGATGCGCCAGCACCAACTGTTCGCCGAGGCTTTTGGTGTAGCTGTACGTGTTCGGCCATCCCCAACTTTGCGCGCGCACCCGGCCGACGTCCTTCAGGCGCTCCTCGACCCATTGCTTGCGCCGGTGCTCGACGGCCGACTCGCGAGGGGCGTCGGCGTCGCGATCATCGCCGCGAAATTCCGCGTGACGCAGTTGATCGCGCGACTCGGCCTGAACGCGCTCGATGGCTGCCAGAGCGTCGCGAATCTCTCGCTCGAGGCGGAACGACTTGCGCCCGTCGGGGCTCCAGTTATGCGGGATATCGTCCTCGTAGCGATGGCCGTCGGCGCTGCCCGCGACGTAGCACGTCGACACATGCATCATCGCGGCGCCGAGCTTGTGGCAGAAATCGATCACGTTGGCGACGCCGGTGGTGTTGACCTCGATCGCCTTCTCGAGCGACGCCTCGAAGTTCACCAGTCCCGCGCTATGCACGACCGCGTCGATACTGCCCGGCTTGAACGGCTTCGCTTCTTCGCCGAGCAGTCCGTCGTTGGTGATGTCGCCGGGCACGACGACGACCTTTTCCTCAATGTAGCGATCGAACTTCTCGCCAAGATGCTCGCGCAGCGGCGCAAACACGGGTGAGTCGAGAATCTCGCGACGAAAGCGGCCAACGCTGCTGCGCCGGTCGCCGCGAATCAGAAGATAGACGCGCTCGATCTCGGGATGCCATCGCAGCAGGATCGCGAGAAACACTTTGCCGAGAAATCCCGTCGCGCCCGTCAGCAGTATGCGACGACCCTTGAGCACCTGCTCGAGCGCCGGCATGGCTGCGCCGTTTCGTTTGCCGTTGCTACTCGACATCGGCGATCACCAACGGCGGCAAGTGTAGATAAGTGATCGACGCCGAGCGCCCCAGCTCCGAGGTCGCCATCGCGATGGCCTCGTCGAGCGTGTCCGCCGCTTCCCATCCCAGCCGCGCCGCGACCTCCGGCTCTTCGCATCCCGCGGCGATCACGCGCCCGACGTGCTGGCGCGCCGGCTCGCCCCAGTACCACATGTAGAAGGGATGCACGCCGTGGTACGCGTTGCCGTAGCGATACATGTGGATGTAGGTGGGGTTGCGCGCGAACTCGCGCTCGAAATTCTTCTCGAGCTCGACCGCGTCAGTCGTCTCCGCGAGGCATCGATGAAAAAATTCGATGTAACTCGGATGATGCTCGGGATGAAATTCGTCGCGCAGCGGATGACAGACGATCATCGTGCCGCCTTCGCGCACCAGCGGCTTGTTCCGATACATGTTGAACAGGTAGCCGAGCCCGGTGCACTGCACGAGCACGGGATTCATGATCGAGTTCACGTTGTACGGACAGATGTACGGCACGCCGACAATTAAAATATCGGCCTGGCCCTTCACCGGCACCGCGTATTGCTGGAACACTCGCGCGAGCGCCTTTTGATGCACCGCCTCGGTATCTCCGGCCCAAACGCCAATCATGCCGTACGGCGCCGCGTAGTTGTGCAGCGCAGTGCGGCGCATCTCGCTCGACATGTTGCGCAACGTCCACTGAAAGCCCTTCAGCCGAGTGCGATCCCAATCGGTGAAGTGGTCTTCGTTCTTGTGCAGGAAATCGAGCATCCCGCCGTACATCCGCGTGTTCACGGCGGTCTCGATTTGAAAAATGTTGAGCGACTCGTGTATCAGCTGGCCCATTCGGTCCGACGAGCGATGCAGCGCCGAGCGCGTCGGGTCCATGTACGAATGCGAATCGCGCAGCGTCGCGACGTTGTGGTGATGGCGCAGGCTCTGATACGGCGCGAGTCCCACGGCGACCGACTTGTGCCCGCCGTCCATCGGCACCAGGTTGATGTTCAGGTAAATGAGCAGGTCGGACTCGGCGGCGCGCCTCGACAGCCATACTTCCTCGCCATGCTCCGTCTTGCCGAGCATCGCAAGCTCGGCGCGATTTTCCGCGTCGAAGTTGTAGAGCCTGTCCGGCCAGTACTGCTTGAACGCGCGCTCGCCAACGATGCGGCGAATCTCGGCTTCCGTCATCCGCCGATGCAGCGACGTCGCAATCACCAGGTGGACGTCGTCAACTCCGTAATCGGCAAGCGTCTGCAGCACCTGGTTCAGCAGGCGCTCACGAATGTCAGGCCGGCGCATCTGCGGGAGCGGCAGACTGATGTCGTCGATCGCGATCGTCACGCGCATGTTGGGACTGAGCTGCGCGAACAGCGGGTCCTGGTTCTCGGGATGGAGCAGGGCGTAGCGAATGGCCTGGTCGGGATCGGCGAGCGGGTCCATCGGCGGCGGCGGATAAATCACGCGCGTGCCGACCGGCAGCTTCTCGAACAGAAATTCCTCGCCATAAGGAATGATGCGTCGCTCCGAGCGGCGGTTTACCTTGACGACCAGCTCGCTGCGGGCGCCGACCTCGTGCCGCAACTCGGCGGTTTTGAGTTCCTTGAGTTTTCCTTCAGGCCGCGCCATCAGAGCCTCGCGTCGATCGTTCGTCGTCGTGGTTGAAGTCTTTGTCTTCAGGAGTTCGGTCGTTGTCGAAATCTTGAGGCCGCTTGGAAAGCGCCGCAGCCTCGAAATGGATCACCGGCCATTGCCGGCTGAGCGCGGCGGCGCGCAATCTGCCGTCGGGGTTGACGGCCACGGGATGCCCGAGCGCGGCCAGAAACGCGGTGTCGTAATGCGAGTCGGCGTAACCCCAGCAATCCGCGAGGTCCAGGTCGTGCGCCTCGGCGTAGTCCGCGCACCAGACCGCTTTTTCATCACCGGCCATGACAGGCTCGGCCAGCCGTCCGGTCGCCCGGCCACGGCTGAAGACGAATCGGTTGGCGGCAAAGTCCGCGATGCCAAGATGGTGCGCGAGCGGCGCGACGATGAAATCCGGCGAGCCCGTCACGAGCACCGGCTCGATCCCGGCGGCGCGATTCGCCTCGATCAAGTCCACTGCGCGCGGAAAGAGATGGCCGATGAGGATACGCTCGCAATATTCCTCGCCGAGCGAGAACAGGCGATCGCGCGAGACGCCTTTGAAGGCCTCGAACAGCACCGTATTCAACAGCCGTCGGTCGCGTTGCTCGGCGATATACAGGCGCGGGATTCGCGCGGCGAATCCGAGCAGGTAAGAGACGCGCCCGCTCCATTCGCCGACGTTGGCCAGGGTGAAAATCGCGGCATGCACCAGGTTCAGATCGACCAGGGTGCCGTCGAGATCGTAGAACGCCGCACGACGCTTGATCGCCTTGGGCGCGTGGGAGTTGGAGGTTTTCCGGCGGCTGTAAACTGACATGTCAGTCTAGTTTGGGCCCAAAAAAAGAGCCGTCCCCGGGATCGGTCTTGGGTACGGTCTCGCCTTGCGATGGCACCAATTTGAACAGCTCGGGACGCGCGACGCCGCTCAGCCCGAAGTGCAATATCTCCTCGACCAGCGCCGAGATGTCAGTGTCGTTGCTGCGCGACTGCATTCCGATAACTTCCTTGATGC
>JBAWCX010000464.1:0-16490 GCA_049590495.1 Binatus sp. (SeqCode) | reverse complement strand
GTGCTCGTGATGCTCAACAAGTATCCCTACAACAACGGACACATCATGGTGGCGGCGCGAAGGCATATCGCTTCGCCGGAGCTTTTGCCGCGGTCGGATCGAATGATGCTCAGCGACGCAGTCGCGGCCTCGATAAAATTGTTGCGCGAAACGCTGCATCCGGCGGCGTTCAACGTCGGCGCCAACCTGGGCGGCGCGGCGGGCGCGGGATTCGCCGAGCATATGCATTGGCATGTGGTGCCGCGCTGGGTCAGCGACAACAATTTTATGCCGGTACTTGCCTCGACTCGCGTGCTGTCACAAAGTTTGGATGACAGTTACGTGCAGTTGCGCCCGGTTTTCAAAAATCTCGGCGCTCAAATATCTTTGGATCGGGCGATTAATCTGCGGGATTCGCAATGAATGAACAACAGTTGAAAATCCGTACGCTGGGCGAACTCAAGAGCGCGGGCTACCAGACCATGCCGGTGCGGATGGAGATGCGCAAGAATCTGCTCGCGCGGCTGCGCAGCAAGGAAGAGATCCTGCCGGGAATCGTCGGCTACGAAGAGACGGTAATTCCTGAAATCGAAAATGGCGTGCTCGCCGGACATCATATGATTTTTCTCGGCGAGCGCGGACAGGCGAAATCGCGAATCATCAGATCGCTGGTCGGACTGCTCGACGAATTCGTGCCGGTGGTGGCGGGTTGTGAAATCAGCGACGATCCGTTTGCGCCGATCTGCCGGCGATGCGTGAAATTGAAAGAAGAGCAAGGCGACGCGCTCGCGATCGGATGGATCGGGCGCGACACGCGATACGCGGAGAAGCTCGCGACGCCCGACGTGTCGGTGGCTGACCTGATCGGCGAGATCGATCCGATCAAGGTGGCCGAGGGACGTTACCTGGCCGACGAGGAAACGATCCATTACGGGCTGATCCCGCGCACCAATCGCGGCATCTTCGCGATCAACGAGCTGCCCGACCTGACCGAGAAGGTGCAAGTCGGACTGTTCAATCTGATGGAAGAGAAGGACGTCCAGATCAAGGGCTACAAGATTCGGCTGGCGGTCGACGTGGTGTTCGTGGCGAGCGCGAACCCGGAGGACTACACCTCGCGCGGGCGAATCATCACGCCGCTCAAGGATCGCTTCGACATCCAGATTCGCACGCACTATCCCAAGACCATCGAGCAAGAGATAGTGATCATGGAGCAGGAAGCGGCGCATCCGCCCCGGTCGGGCGTGGACGTGCGGATTCCACAGTTCATGAAGGACATCCTGGCGCAGATCACGTTCGAGGCGCGGGCGTCGAACGAGATCAACCAGTCGTCGGGGGTGTCGGTGCGCGTCACGATCAACAATTTCGAATCGGCGATTTCCAACGCGGAGAAGCGAGCGATCCGAAACGCGGAGAACGAGATCGTCCCGCGGATTTCGGATTTGCATTCGCTGTACGCGTCGACGGCCGGGAAAATCGAGCTCGAATACGTCGGCGAGGACAAGAAAGAAGACGATTTGATCGAGCGGCTGATCAATCGCGCGGTGCTGAAAGTTTTCGACAAGTATCTGAAGCTCGACGATTTGAAAAAGGTCTCGAGCTACTTCGAACAGGGCTGGGGCGTCGAGGTCTCGGACAGCGCGCCGTCGTCGGAATACATGGAGCCGCTGCGCGAGGTTGCGGGATTGCGCGAAGTGATCACGCTGCTCGGGCCGTTCGAGACGCCGGGGCTGATGGCGGCCGCGAGCGAGTTCATTTTCGAAGGCCTGCATCTGCATCAGAAGCTCAACAAGGATCGCCAGGGCGGGCGCTTCGCCTACCACGCATGACGCGCAGGGAAATGAGCGCGGTCGTCACCCGCTACACGCAGTGGGACGGGACGCAGCGCCTCAAGCTCGACGCCGACAAGGTGTTCGAGAAGCTGGCGGAGTACCTGTCGTACACCGACGACGTGCGGCAGGCGATGGACTGGATG
This sequence comes from Binatus sp. (SeqCode), assembly GCA_049590495.1. Classification (GTDB taxonomy): domain Bacteria; phylum Desulfobacterota; class Binatia; order Binatales; family Binataceae; genus Binatus. The sequence continues at coordinate 14,536 of JBAWCX010000464.1, read as the reverse complement.
ATGCGGCAGGGGATGGACTTCGACGGCGTGAAGGTGATGGGGCTCGAGGAGTTTATCGAGCAGCTGCGCCAGGAGATGCGCCAGCGCTATCGCGACTTCAACTTGAAGAACGCGCTGTCGGAGATGGAGCAGAAGCTCGAGGACATTCTGAATCGCGAGCGGGCCAAGCTGGAATCGCTGAAGGGGCAGAAGCCCGGAATCGAGGAGAAACAGCGCGAGCTGTCGCGCATGCCGCGGCGGCTGTCGGAGGCGATGCGCAAGCTGGAGAGCCACGAATTCGAGGACGCGCAGGCGAAGACGGATTTCGACAAACTGCTCGAGGAATACGAAAATATTCGCGACCTCGAGAATTTTCGCGATCGCAATCAGCACATGTTCCACGGTCCGAAGAGCCTCGGCTACGACGACGCGCTCGAGCTGATGCGCGAAATGGAGCGGATGCGCCAGCTCGAGCAGGACCTGATGTCGGGCAACTTCGACACGATCTCGATGGAAGACCTGCAGCAGATTCTCGGGCAACAGGCGAGCAAGGATTTTCAGAATCTCAAGCAGGTGATGGTGCTGCTGACGCAGTCGGGCTACATGGTGCCGAAGGGCGACCATTTTCAGCTCTCGCCCAAGGGCGTGCGGCGAATCGGGCAACTGGCGCTGCGCGACATATACCAGAACCTGTTGAAGGATCGTTCGGGCGGGCACGTGACGGACCATCGCGGCGTCACCGAGATGCGGCCCGAGCAGACCAAGCCGTATGCGTTTGGCGATCCGCTGAATCTGAACCTGGTGGCGACGCTGAAGCATGCGCTGGCGCGCAAGCCGGGCGTGCCGCTGGAGCTGCGGCCGGAAGATTTCGAGATTTACGAAAACGACTACGCGAGCTCGTCGTCGACGGTGCTGTGCCTGGACATGTCGTGGTCGATGAGCTGGGAAGGGCGATTTGCGGCCGCGAAGAAAGTCGCGATGGCGATGGAGACGCTGATTCGCTCGAAGTTCCCGCGCGATTTTTTTTCGATCGTCGGCTTTTACACGCGCGCGGTTGAATTGAAGCTAAAGGATCTGCCCGAAGCGTCGTGGAACATGGGCGATCCGTTCACCAATCTGCAGGACGGGCTGCGGCTCGCGTCGGATTTGCTGGGGCGGCATCCGTCGCGCAACCAGCACATCATCGTGATCACCGACGGGCAGCCGACCGCGTACTTCCTTAACAAGCGGCTGTACTGCGAATGGCCGCTGTCGTTCGGCGGCATCAGCATGCGCGCGGCGCAGGAGACGCTGAAGGAAGTGGAGCGGATCACGCGCAAGGGAATCACGATCAACACGTTTATGCTCGACGATTCGCCCAGTCTGCGCGCGTTCGTGGACAAGATGACGCAGATCAATCGAGGCCGCGCGCTGTTCACGCGTCCCGACCATCTAGGCGAATACATGCTGGTCGATTATCTCTCCAAGAAGCGCAAGCGTGTCTGACTTAAGGTAAGTGAGAGCAGTTGCGGAGTTGGTGGAGTCTCGCCCGGCGCCCAAGCCCCCTTTGAAGTGGGCGGGCGGCAAGCGATGGCTTGTGCCATATCTGGCGAGTCTCTGGAATCCTCACAGATCTCGTCGCTTGGTCGAGCCGTTGTGCGGCGGCTTGGCGGTATCGCTGGGCCTGGTACCTGAGCGAGCACTTATAAGCGATATCAATCCCCACGCGATAAACTTTTATCGGTGGCTCAAGAGAGGCCTAAGTATCTCTCTTAGGATGCAGAACGATAAGACCTATTTCTATACACGACGAGTGCGGTTCAATCAGATAATTCGCGAGGGCAACGCCGATAGCAAGGAAGCCGCCAGCCTTTTCTATTACCTGAATCGAACCTGCTACAACGGCCTATGCAGGTTCAATAGCAGCGGCGAATTCAACGTTCCGTTTGGCCGATACAAAAAGATTACCTACAAAACGGATTTTGGAGAGTACGTCTCGGCCTTCGCGCAGTGGCAGTTTACGTGTGGGGATTTCGAAGAGCTCCCATTGGAGGCCAGTGACTTTATCTATGCGGATCCGCCCTATGACGTTGAGTTCACGCATTACTCGAAGGAAGACTTTGGCTGGAACGAGCAGGTAAGGTTGGCCGAACGTTTGGCGCGCCATCGCGGTCCGGTAGTTCTATCGAATCAAGCCACAGACCGAATACGGGAGCTATATGAGAGGCTTGGATATAGGGTCAGCATCCTCAACGCTCCTCGACTAATCAACTGTACAGGCGATAGGACCCCTGCCCAGGAAGTCCTGGCAACCAGAAATTTGTAGACAGGCGTCCTAGCGGCCGGCGGCTTGGCGCGTCTCGATCGATGCGGGCATCATCCAGGAGCCGCCGATTTGACGTAGCACAATTCTATCCTGCTGATCGCCGGCTGCTGCGATTAGGCGTTGCAGCGGTTCTTCCATCGGCTCCTTCGACAGCTTGAACGTGCCCCAGTGAATCGGCACGAGGTAGTGCGCGCGCGTCTGCTGGAACATCGCCCAGACCTGTTCGGGGTTCGCGTGATTGTAAATCCACGGGTCGTAGGCGCCGATCGAGAACGCGGCCACGTCAGGCGGCGTCGAGGCGAGGCTCGCGAACAGGTCGGTGTTGGCACTGTCGCACGCGAGCAGCATGCGGCGCGCGTTTTTTTCGAGCACGTAACTGTTGAAGCCGTAGTCTGCGCCGAAGGGAGGCCATCGCCGGCCCCAGTGCCGTGCGCCCATCGCACGGATGGTGAGTCCTTTGACGAGAGTGCTCTCGCCCCACTTGAGTTCGCGGACGTCGTTGAAGCCCAGCGGCGCGATGAGCGTCGAGCACTTGTCGCAGGCGACAACGACCGCGCTCTTGGGCAGGGACTTGAGGGAAGGCAGGTCGAGATGGTCCATGTGCGCGTGCGTGATCAAGATGAGGTCGATCTGCTGCAATTGCGCGGGCGCGAGCGGCGGATCGACGAATCGTTTCGGGCCGATCGTGAGGATCGAGTCGATCGACATGCCGACGCGCGAGAACAGGCTTGGGTCGGTAATCACGCGCGTACCGAAAAAATTCATGAGCAGGGCGGCGTGGCCGAGATTCGCGATCGTGAGCGAGTTATCGGGCCACGATGCGGGCTCGAGATGCGGATGCGAATGGAGGGGCTCAGCATTCATATCCAAAGAGTACGACCTCGCGGCAAACATCGCCAGCGAAAAAACCGCGACGATGGCAATCAGTCGTGGGAGGGATCGCGTCAGGCGCGACGACCGAGACGGAATCGAACTCACTTCTCCTTGGGCGGCTTGAAGCAGGGGAGTTCCTTGACCAGCACGTAACTGTAGGTGCGCTCGCGCCACTTGAAGGTTCCGACGCCGGAGCCGAATGCGTCGACCATCGAGTCAAACTGTTCGCTGTCGGACACCTGGACGACGTCGGACGGAGCGTAGGCGAGATATTGCGGTTGGTCGGGCTTGAGCATCTCGTAGAGCGGCGGATTGAAGAAGAGCTTGGTGATGCCGGGCTTCGGCTGCCATGCGTCGCCGGGCGCGCCATCGCCGCGAACCACTATCCAGGCGGGGCCCTCCGCATCCGCGCCAATCTTGAACTGCCGCGATTCGATCACGCCGTCCTTGGTCTTGCGGACTTCCTCGACGCCGGGCTGAACGCGCAGCAGTTGATCGCATTTGTCGGGGTTCTCTTTCTCGGATAATCCGGCGCCCTTTTCATCTTTCATCGCAACCTGGGAGCCGATAACCTGCGCGCTTCCGGCCGCGACCATCGGGGCGACACTGCTCACCAAGCCGACGGCGCCGGCCGCGCATCCCGAGCACGCTGCGGCGAGCACGACTGCGATCGCGAGGGACCCGAATCTGAGCGCGATAAAATCGATCACTGGTTCACGGCCTGCGCGCGATCACCATCGAGGAGGTGAACGGCGGGCTTGGCAGCGCCTCGTGCCGAATATCGACAAAGCCGGCGTCGCCGAGCCATCGGGAGACTTCGTCAAAAGAATAATCGCGCCCGCGCGTCGCCAGCAGCAGGTAGAGGGCGAAAATCGCGCCGGCACGCGGCTCGGTGAGGTCGGCATTCATGATGTGATCCTTGATGACCATCATGCCGCCGGGTTCGAGCGCGCGAAAGCATTTGCGGAACAGTTGAGCGTTGGTGGTCTCATCTTCGTTGTGAATTATATTCGACATGAACAGCGCTCCGCATGGGCCCGGGATCTCGTCGTAGAGGTAATCGACGCGCACCAGATCGATGCGGGCCAACGCGGCAGGTTCGTGCTCGGCGAGTATTCGGCGGGCTACTTCGAGTGTAGCAGGTAGGTCGTAAATAGCAGCACGCAGATGAGGCCATCGGTGAAGCATCGCAACCGTGTAGGTTCCCGGGCCGCCGCCGATGTCGGCGAGCTTCGAGACGCGGCTCAAGTCGAGCATCCCGGCAACGTAAGCCGGATCGCCGCGCGCGCGAGTGAGGCTGTCCATGGCGCGGATGAATCGTTGGGTCTCCTCGGGACGGCTCTGAAACATGTCAGTCGGGCGGGCCGGAGCGCCGGTGCGGATGGTTTGTTCGAGATGCGCCCAGGTTTCAAAAATCGCTTCGTCGAACAGAATCAAGCCGCCAAGATATTCGGCGGACGAGCGGAGCAGGTAGCGCCGCGACGTATCGGTCAGGCCGTAGCGGTTCGCGCGCTTGTCGAGCAACTCGAGCGCAACCATTGCGTTGGCTATCAGAGCCGTCGCGCGGCGATTGGCGTTGATGGCCGTGGCGATTGCGGCGTCGTCGAGCGGCGCGGGCTCGAGAACCTCGAAAATTCCCAGCTTAAGCGCGGTCTGGATGGCGCGCGCCTCTCCGTGACCTGAGGCCAGCGCGGCGAGTTCGGCGAAATCCATCGCAGCGCCCCGCCTCTCAGCGCAGGAAATCTTGAGTGACGTACGTGGTGCCGTCGGCGGATTGAGCGACTCCGACGCCAGTTTCGGTGAACTTGCCGGAGATGATGTTGGCGAGATGCTCGGGGCTCTTGAGCCATCCAACTATTGCGCGACGCGGGACGCCGGCGGAATCGGGGTAGTCGTCCATGTAGATGTTCTCGCCGACGGTGCGGTACCCGATGCCTGCGCCGCTGATTCGGTCCGCAGGCGCGACGCCGTCGGGGCTGTTATGCGCGAGATAATGGCGCATCGCCATATCGTAACTGTGGCCGCGCGCGATTACTGCGAGGCGCGGCGAGAATTTCAGCGGCGGCAATCCGCCGCGAGCGCGTTCCTTGTTCACCAGGCCCAGGATTTCGGTTTCCTGATCGGTGAGGCCGGAGACCTTTTCGGGCGAAGGAGGGGCGGCGGTGTACATCAGGTAAAATCGCGCGACGATAGCGGCGAGTAATGAGAGCACCAGCAAGCCGACTCCCGCCTTGATCGCTCGGCGTCGGCGGACCACTGTGGGAGTTGGCATCCTGATGACTTTCGCCGGTCCATTGCGGGTTCCCGGCGGCCGGCGGCGCGTGGCTGGTCTTGCGCTCATCGTTCGCTCACGAAGGAACTCGGCGGCGACGGCGCGGGTTGTTACTGGTGGCATCCATAGTTGAACTCGAAACCTGAACCACAGGCGCTGACGGGCGCCATCACTTCTACCGTGCGCGACGCGATGGCTGCCGGCCGGCGTCGCGCTCCAATGTCCAGCTATCGCGCCATCGCCTCGATGTCAACGCGAACAATTCTTGCGTTAGTCGCATTCCTTTGCATCCTGAGTCCGCGGGCGGGCGGCGCGGCAGAATCGGCGGATGCGCTGCCGCCCGCTGCGCTCAAGTCGGCGCCGAGCATGTATCTTCGCGAGGCATCGTCGAGCGCGATTCGATGGCAGCCGTGGACGCCGAGGACGCTTGCGCTGGCGCGCTCGCTGAATCGTCCGATCATGATCGACATCGGCGCGGTGTGGTGCCACTGGTGCCACGTGATGGACGAGACGACGTACGCCGACACGGAAGTTGCGGCGGCGCTGAACAGCGATTTCGTGCCGGTAAAGGTCGATACCGACGAGCGTCCAGACATTGATGAGTACTATCAGCAATCCGCGGCTGCCCTGACCGGCGCGGGCGGCTGGCCGCTGACATGCTTCACGACGCCCGATGGTGCGTTGTTTTTTGCGACAGGATACCTGCCGCCGCGCCCGGGTAGCGGACCGAACGGTAGCGGCGGAGAAAACTCGTCGATGATTCCGCTGCTCAAGCGAATTTCGCAGGTGTACGCGACGGATCGCGCAGGACTCGAACGTGAAGCGGACGCGACCGCAACAAAAATCAAGTCTGCATCGAGCGGGGACGTGGCGCCGCACGGAGGACTCGATGGCCTGCGCGCGCAAATACTCGCGGGGCTGGCGGCGTCATACGATCGCGAATCGGGAGGATTTGCGTCGGGACCGGGGCCGCGATTTTACGATTTCCCGGCGCTGGAGCTTGCGCTTGCGCATGGTTTCTACGGGCATCCGGAGTACACGGCGATGGCGCTCGACACGCTGAAAAAAATCGCGGCGGGCGGAGTGTTCGATCAGCTTGGCGGCGGATTTCATCGGTACTCGACTGATCCACAATGGCGCGTGCCGCATTTCGAGAAGCTCGGGTACGACAACGCGATGGCTTTGCTCGCGTACAGCGATGCGTACGAGGCGAGCAGCGACGAAGATTTCGCGCGGGTGGCGAAATCGATCGCCGGCTACGTGAATCGCGAGCTGCTCGACGCGAAGACGCACGCGTTCTACTCGCACCAGGACGCCGATTCGTTTAAGGGTGACGACGGCAGCTACTACACGTGGACGATCGAGGAAGTGAAGCGCGCGCTGCCGCCGGACCAGGCGCGCGTCGCGATCTTGTTTTACGGCATGGAAGACGCGCCGGCGCGGGCGCCCGACGGACGAATCGTGCTCAGGCACGCGATGAGCACGGAGCAAGTCGCGGCCAAGTTGAAGATCCCGGTGGCAGAAGCACGCGAGAAGATCGCGAATGCGTCGGACGCGATGCTCGCGGTGCGGGCTCGTCGCAAAGTGCCGGCGGTCGATCATGCCGTGATGACCGATCGGAACGCGTTGATGGCGGATGCGTACATGACGGCGTCGGCGGCGCTTGGCGACGCTAGTCTTCAACGCACGGCGCTCGATGATCTCGATTTCATCCTCGCGCATATGCGCGCGCCGGATGGGAGTTTCTATCACGTCTGGTCGGATGGGCGCGCGCTGGTGGCAGGTCTCGCCGCCGACCAGGTCTACCTGCTCAATGCGCTCATTGACGCGTATCAATCCTCGGCCGATGAAAAATATCTGGCCGAGGCGGGAGCGCTCGCCGCGATCATTTTGAAGAACTTCCGCGCCAACGGTTCGAGCTTGCTGGTGAATCGTGAAACCGAAGATAGGGGTACGGTGATTGGAGAGTCCAGGGCGAGCGCGCTGATGTTCCTCGATATGCCGACGCCGTCGGTGCAAGCGACGATGGCGATCGCGACGGCGAAGCTCGCACTTGTCACCGGCGATGACAGTTATTCGAAGGCCGCGAACGAGCTGATGGCGAGTGCGCCGGCGATGGCGGGCTCGATGCTGAGCAGCGCGGTCGCGACGGTCGGGCTGGCGCTCGAGTATCGCGTAAACGGTGGCGCGACGGTCGCGATCGCCGGGCCGCACGGCGATGCGCGCGCAGCAGCCTTGTGGAAGACGGCGTTGGCCAGTTACCGTCCCGGGAAAATCGTGATCCGGATCGAAGCGGATCACATCGCGGCAGCGATGCCCGCGGCGGCGCAAGCGATGTTCGCATCGAGCGCGAAATCGGGAGTTCCGCTCGCGTTCGTATGCGCAGGGACCGCATGCGCGACGCCGATCGAGACGCCAATCGAGCTCGCCAAAACCATTCGGAAATTTGGCGTCGATGGCGGCGACAAAACGACCGTCGCCAACGGGAAATCGCCTCTCGCAAGACCGCCGATGTGATTCTGCGCGGAAGATTAGTCGAGGGTCTTGTGAAATCTGAGCGTTGCCAGCGAGAGCGTGACCGTTCCGAGGATCGCCATCGCAACCATCTGCGGCCATAGCACTTCGAGTCCGATGCCTTTGATGAAAGTTCCGCGCAGGACGACGAGATAGAAGCGCAGCGGATCGAGATTGGTGAACCATTGAAGCGCGGTTGGCATGCTGGTGATCGGATAGCCGAACCCAGACAGCATGATCGCCGGTGAGATGTAAAAGAACGAGATCGCAAAAGCCTGCTGCTGGGTCTGGCTGACGGTGGAAATCAACAGTCCTACGCCGAGCGCGCTCGACAGAAAGAGCGTTGTGCCGAGCAGCAGAACGAAAACATTTCCGCGAAACGGAACCTGGAACCACAAGGTGCCCAGGATCGCCACGACGACCACGTTGGCAAGCCCGACCAGGAGGAACGGCAGGGTTTTGCCGACGATCAACTCGCCCGGGCTGATCGGCGTAACCATCAATTGTTCGAGGGTGCCGATTTCGCGCTCCCGCACCACGGCGAAAGCTGTCAGCGTCATTACCGACACGAGTACCAATGTGCCGATCACTCCGGGCACGAAAAACCACCGGCTCTCGAGGTTCGCGTTATACCAGGGGCGCTCCTCGAGCTCGATGTTGGGGGCGAAGGTCGCGAGTGTCGGCCGCATCCGGTCGGCGAGTTGGAGTTGATAGTCCGCGGCAAACCGCGTCGCGATCTGATTGATGTATCCAACTGCGATCAGTGCGGTATTCGAGTCCGTCCCGTCGACCACGGCCTGCACCGGCGCGGTCTGGCCCTTGCGCAGCAGTTCGGCGAAGCCCGGCTGAATCTGGAGCACCAGGACATCGCGCCGGTGATCGAGCAGCGATGGGATTTGCGATTCACTTTGCAGGACGTCGCGCACGTCGAAGCGGCTGCTGGCGCTGAAGCGCTCAAGGAATTCGCGGCTCTCCTGGCTGTGGTCGAAATCAAGCACCGCGGTCGAGACGCGATTCACTTCGTAGCTCGCTGCGTAGCCGAATATCAACATCTGCAGCAGCGGCGGCACGATCAGCGAGAAGCGCGCATGCCGGTCGCGAAACAGGTGGATGAATTCCTTGATCAGAATCTGACGAAGCCGCTCTAACACGTCAGCCTCTCATGCCAGCGACTTGTGAAAGGATCGTTTAGCGAGAAACACCATGGTGAACGCATAGATGACGAGCGCAATCAAAGGGCCGGCGAGAAAGCTGAGACCGGTGCCGCGCAGAAATACGCTCTTGAGGATGACGATGTAGTAGCGCGCCGCGATCAAGTAGGTGAAGGGCTGCACGCCGATTGGCATCTGGTCGATGGGAAACGTGAATCCCGACAGCAGGAACGAGGGCAGGAAGGCAGTCACCAATCCAATCTGGCTCGCGGCAAGCTGATGTTTCGTGGCGACGGAGATCCAGAATCCAAGCCCGAGAATCGCGATCAGGTAAATTCCCGAGCCGACCGACAGCGCGATCAGCGAACCGCGAAAAGGAACCTGGAACCAAAAGACCGCGATCGCGGCGCAGGCGGCGGTGTCGAACATGCCGAGCGCAAAGTAGGGGAGCAGCTTGCCGATGATAATTTCGAGCGAGGTCACGGGAGTCGAGATGAGTTGTTCCATCGTGCCGCGCTCCCACTCGCGCGCGACGGTCAGCGAGGTGAGCAACACTCCGACGACGGCCATCACGATCGCGGCGACGCCGGGGACGATGAAGTTCTTGCTTTCGAGATCTTCGTTGAACCAGGTGCGGGCATCGACCGTCAGCACCGGATTTACCGAGAGCGCGTTGGACTTGAGGAGATATTGGGCTTGAACGACGGCGCCATAAGAGGCGAGAACTCCCTGCGCGTATCCGATCGCGAGCTCAGCGGTGTTGTTGTCGGAACCGTCAACGAGCGCCTGGATGTTCACCGGCCGGCCGTCGTGGAGGCGCGTTGAGAAATCGTACGGAATCACAATCGCGAGCTGACATCGGCCGTCGTCGAGAGCAGTGCCGAGCGCGCGGTAGTCGGTGACGGTGGCCACCAGATCGAAATAGTCGGAAGACTGAAAGCGCTTGAGGAGATCCTGGCTCGCCTGGCTCCCTTCGCGATCAAGCGCGAAGACCTTGATGTGCTTGGTGTCGAGATTAACGCCGTAACCGAGCGTCGTCATGAGCATCAGGGGCATCAGCAGGACGATCAGCAGGCTGCGGGAATCGCGCAGCACCTGGAAAACTTCCTTGCGCGAGATAGCGAGCAGCCGGCGAAGATTCATGACGACAGCTCTGAAGGCGCATCAGCGCCGCGTCGAGTGGTCAATGCCACGAACGCATCTTCGAGGCTCGGGCGAATCGTGTGCAGGCTGGTGACGGAGATCGCGTCGGCCTCGAGCGCGGCACGAATCGCGGGCGCAACGGCGGCGTCGGAGACAACCAGATGCAGAGCGTTACCGAACACGGCGACGTCGCGAACGCCGTCGAGGCGGCGCACGAGTTCGATGGCGTCGCCGAGCCGATCGCAATCGAGCAGCAGCAGCGAGCCTTGTATCGAACCCAACTTGAGTTCGGTGGGCGTGCCCAGCGCGATCAATTTGCCGCCGTTCATCAGCGCCAAGCGGTTGCAATATTCGGCCTCGTCCATGTAGTGCGTGGTGACGAAGATGGTGACGCCGTCGTGGCTCATCCGCTGAATCAACTCCCAGAATAGACGGCGCGAGAGCGGATCGACGCCGGAAGTCGGTTCGTCGAGGAATACGATTGGCGGACGGTGCAGAACGGCGCAGCCGAGTGCGAGCCGCTGCTTCCATCCCCCGGCCAGCGTGCCGGTCAGGCTCGACTCGCGGCCGCGCAGCCCGGCCATCTCGAGTGCCCAGTCGATCCGTCCGCGCAACTCCGCCGCCGGGACGCCATACATACCTGCGTAGAAGCGTAGGTTCTCGAACACGGTGAGATCGGCGTAAAGCGAGAATTTTTGCGACATGTAGCCGATGTTGCGCCGGATCGATTCGGGCGACTCCACGACGTCGTAGCCGGCGACGATCGCGCGGCCGGAGGTCGGGCGCAGCAGTCCGCAGAGGATTCGAATCGTGGTCGATTTTCCCGAGCCGTTGGGCCCGAGGAATCCGAAGACCTCGCCGGTCCGGGTCTGAAATGAAATTCGATCGACCGCGGTGAAATCGCCGAAACGCTTCACCAGGTTTTCGACTTCCACCGAAATACCGTTGCGATGTGTCATGCAGCTTCGTGCGCCGAGTCTTTGCGCACCGCCTCGACAAACAAATCTTCGATGGTCGGTGTGGCGCGGACGATCTCGTCGAATGGAATCTCGGCACCGGCCAACCGCGCGCTGAGGTCGGCGATGCGCCGATCGGCGTCGTCGACAAACAGATGAACCGCGTCGCCGACCAGCACCACGCTCGAGACACCGTCGGCCGAGGCGAGTTCGTCTCGTACGCGGCGCGCCTCTGCCGACACGATCGAGACGACCGAGCCCTGGAGCCGCGACTTGAGGCGCGCCGGCGAGTCGCAGAAAAGCAGGCGTCCTTGATGAAGGAGAGCTACACGATGGCATCGCTCGGCCTCGTCGAGGTACGCGGTGGAATTGACGACGGTGACGCCCTGGCCGACGAGCGAATAGAGCATCGCCCAGAATTCGCGGCGCGAAACCGGATCGACGCCGTTTGTCGGCTCGTCGAGCAGCAGCACGCGCGGAGTGTGGATCAGCGCGCACACCAGGCCGAGCTTTTGCTTCATTCCACCGGAGAGCTTGCCGGCCAGTCGGGCGCGGAACTCGCGCATGCCGCACGCTTTCAGCAGTTCGGTGGCGCGCGCGTCGCAATCCCGTCTGCGAACGCCGAACAGGTCTGCGTAGAATCGGATGTTCTCGTCGACTGTCAGGTCTTCGTAGAGGCCGAAGCGCTGCGGCATGTAGCTGATGAGATGCTTGACGCCTTCGGGATCAGCGAGCACGTCGCATTGCGCGACGGTCGCGGTGCCGGCGTCCGGCGGCAGCACTCCGGCGAGGATGCGCAAGGTCGTGGTTTTGCCGGCGCCGTCGGGTCCGACGATGCCGAAGATTTCGCCGGGGGCGACGTCGAAGCTCAGGTGATCGATCGCGCGGACGCCAGGGAAATCCTTGACCAGATCGCGGACGACGACCGTCTTGTTATCCACGACTGTTGCCGCTTTGCACGGGAGGGCCGAGGTGAATGGTCGCGTCCGCGGGCATCCCGGGCTTCAGTTCGTGACGGGGATTTTCGACGTCGATTTTGATCCGATAGACGAGCGTCACCCGCTCCTTGTGCGTCTCGACGCTCTTGGGCGTGAACTCTGCTTCGGAGGAGATGAACGAAATCTGCCCTGGATACGCCCTGTCGGGGTAGGTGTCGGTGTGAACCGTCGCCGCCTGGCCCCAGCGGATTCGGCCGAGATCGGTTTCGGCAACGTATGCGCGCAGCCAGACGTGATCGAGGTCGGCCAGCGTGACGACCGGCGTGCCCGGCTGCATCACTTCGCCGAGCTCGGTCTGACGGGTGAGAATGACGCCCGAGAACGGCGCGCGAAGAGTGGTGTAGCCGAGCATGATCGTGGCGAGTTTGAGATTTTCAGTGGCGTTGCGGATGTTAGCCTTGGCGACTTCGATGTCCTGTTGCGCGCTACGCTCCATCGCAACGTCGCGTTGCATCGCAGCGTTCGACTGCTTGAGCGCGGTGTCGGTGTGGTCGCGCTGATCGCCCGAGATAACTTTTTCATTCCAAAGTTTCTGACTGCGGCCGTAATCGATATTTTTCTGCGCGAGGTCGGCGTTATCGTTGGTAATCGTTGCGCGCGCAGCCTCGAGTTTTTGCATGGCCGACGTAAGTTCTTGTTCCTGCACGCGGAGAGCGGCTTCGTTGATTGCGACCTGCTGGCGGTAGTCGCCGTCGTCGAGCCGTGCCAGCAGGGTGCCGGCCTTCACCCACTCTCCTTCGTCGAACGGCAACTCGACAACGCGCGATTGCACGGCCTTGAAGCTGACGACGCTTTCGTGCGCTTCGATGTTTCCCGAAACCAGCAGATTGTCGGGCGCGTGCGCGTCGTTGAAAAACAGCGAATAGCCAGTCCATGCGCCGACGCCTAGCAGCAGAACCACAACCCAAAGAATGACGCGTGTCTTCATGCGAGTTGACCCGGCCGTTCTGACGATCGTTGGCGATGAACCGCGCTCCGCAATGGCGCCACCGGAGTTTTCCGGCGACGAGGATGAATCTGACCGGCCCCGTTGGTCCTCGCCAAACGATCTCCGAGCCAGCGCAGAAAATTCGCGCGCTGACGCATGAAGCGCGGGTCGGTCGGTTCCATGCCGTGAATCAGGCGGATCACTTGAGGCATGACGAGCGGGAAAAGCGCCAGCGACAGCATCGAGATGAAGAGCTGAGTCAAATTGACGCCGTGGGGAATGGCTCCTCTGCGCTGCAGTGCACCGAGGCGGGCGACCGCCTTTTCGAACAGCGCGCGGCGCTCGGCCTCTGCAATGCATCTTTTTCCGCCGCTGTCGATCGCTTCCCATTCCATCAGGCGCACGAACTCAATATCCGTGCCGCCCGACAGGTAGATATGTGCGAGCACGCCGGCGAAGTCGTCGGGCGTGGATTCGAGCCATTCGGCGCGCTCGGCGATTTTGCGGCGCAGGATTTCGCGATAGAGGTCCTGCTTGGCGCCGAAGCAGTAGTAGAGCATTCGCTTGTTGACGCGGGCGCGCCGGGCGATCGCGTCGACGCGTGCGCCGGCGAAGCCGCGGGCCGAAAATTCGGTCAGCGCGGCGGCGAGGATCTTCTCGCGCGTGCGGTTGAGGTTGCGGACAGTTGTACGTGGACGAGCCATGAGCGTTAACCGAACAGTTAATAGCGCTATTAACTGATCAGTTAATTAGGCTTACGCACGGAACGTGTCAAGGGGACGCGGAGCCGGGTTGCTTACCACTTCTCCGTGAACGGCCGGACGTCCACGTCGTGCGACCAGGCGCTGCGGTCCTGATGCGCGAGATGCCAGTAGGTCTCGGCGATCGCGGACGGCTTGAGCATGGCGTCCTCGCCGAGCTGCGGGAATCGCTCGCGGATCGCGGGCATGTCGATGGCGCCATCCACGTTGACGTATGCGACGTGTATGCCCTGCGGCTGCAGGTCGCGAGCCATCACCTGCGCCAGCCCGCGCAGCGCGAATTTCGCCGGTCCAAACGCCGCTGAGGTCGCAAACGGCTTCACTCCGGCCGTCGCGCCGGTGAAGATGATCGTGCCGCTGCCGCGTTTCAGCATCGCCGGAACCACCTCCTGCGCGGCCAGAAACGCGCCGAGGGTGGAAACGCGCCAGGTGTTTTCGAAGGTGCTCGGCTTGGTGTCCATCAGTTTGCCGAACGGGCGCATCGCGGCGTTGTAAAGCAGCGCGTCGACGTCGACGAGTTCGCGGCGAATCTTGTCGAACGCCGCAGTTATATCGGCGGCCTTGGCGACATCCGCAGAAACAGGGATTGCCTTGCCGCCGTCGGCTTCGATTTCTTTCGCGAGCGACGCGAGTTTGTCCTCACCGCGCGCGACCAG
>JBAWCX010000463.1:0-10163 GCA_049590495.1 Binatus sp. (SeqCode) | reverse complement strand
GCGCTGTCGCAACGGCGGGCTGCGTCTGCGTGTCCGACGCGGGCGCGGAAGGCGGCCCGCCCGGCACTCCGCCGGTCACGCTGATCGAATCGTCGCCTGAACTATCGCTGTTAGCCGGTTGTGGCGCGGACGCTGCACGTGGCGTCGAACTCGTGGGCTCGTTGCGAATCGAATCGCCCGTACCCGTTCCCGTGCCGGTCGCAGGCGCGGCGTCCGGCGACGACAGCGGTGCGTTGACGCCATCCTGCGCCCACGCCGGCGACGCGAGTGCGAGTGCGACTATCGCAGTCGCGACGAATCGCGACGCGCGACTAACTTTGCTTGGGTTTTTCACTATCTTTCTTCGGCATGACTTCAGTCTGGACCTGCGTATGCAACTCGAAGACGCGCGTCTTGGGATGCCCGCTCAGTCCCACCCCGGTCACCTTTAATCCGTCGCCAATTACCGTCACGAGGCCCGGCGCATCGACCTTGTCGTCATCGGGCATGAAGGTGGCCGAGTCGGTGCTGAGAACGTAATCGCCGAAGTGGATTACGGTGCCGCCGGTCAAATACGCGCGCGTCACATGATTCCCATTCATGGTTAAATCCGCATGCGGCGAGTTGACGACCACCGGCTTGCCGTCCGACGAGACCATCGTAACGACCGCATCGGTCAGCTTCAGTGTCGTCTTATCGGCCGAGTAATCCGCCTCGCCCGCAGTCAGCACCCACTGCCGCTCGCCGGCTTTCATTTGAGTCCAGTGAAAATTATGCGCGCGAAGGAGGGTTCCGGGGACCAATCCGGCCGCCGTCTGGAGCACCTGAGTCTCCGAGCGATGGCGCACAACCCAAATGGTCGCGGCCAGCAGGACGACCAGGGCGAGCGTGCCGACACCGGCCAGCGTTTTAGCGATTTGCCTGGGACTCAAGTACAAGCTCTCCAATCATCCACGGTATCAAGTGCTTTTTTTAGAGTAAACCGAACCGGAGTTCGGCACCATACTTGCCAAACGACGCGGACTTGCGCTCACTATTGCGCCGCCGCCGCGCGTAACATAACCGAAACAGCGCTAGCGGAATTAGCCGGCCTCGCGAGAAACGTGATGGATTCGCTTGAGCGTTTCGAGCAGTGCCGGCAGGTCATTAAGCCGATAGGAATTGGGACCGTCGCTGAGCGCGCGGTCCGGATCTTCATGCACTTCCATGAAAATTCCGTCGATTCCGGCCGCAACCGCCGCGCGCGCGAGCGGGGCTACGAACTCGCGCTGACCGCCCGAGCGTTCACCGCCTGCGCCCGCGCCCGGAAGCTGCGCCGAGTGGGTCGCGTCGAAGACGACGGGGTAACCAA
This sequence comes from Binatus sp. (SeqCode), assembly GCA_049590495.1. Taxonomy (GTDB): domain Bacteria; phylum Desulfobacterota; class Binatia; order Binatales; family Binataceae; genus Binatus. The sequence goes on along the minus strand of JBAWCX010000463.1, from coordinate 8,833 downwards.
GCCCGCGCATTATCACAAGCGATCGCATGTCGGAGACGAGATTGTTGTAGCCGAACGAAAATCCGCGCTCGGTTAAAATGATTCGCCGGGTCCCGGCCGCCTCGGCCTTCGCGACCGCCGCCTTCATATCCCACGGCGCCAGGAACTGACCCTTCTTGATATTGACGGCGCATCCGGTCTTCGCCGCCGCGTCAATGAGATCGGTCTGGCGCGAAAGCAGCGCGGGAATCTGAATCACGTCAACGACCTGCGCCGCGGCCGCCGCCTGCGACGCTTCGTGGATGTCGGTCAGCACGGCGACGCCAGCCTCGCGCTTAACGCGCGCGAGGATCTCGAGTCCCGCAATCAAACCCGGTCCTCGAAACGAGCTGTGACTGGTGCGATTAGCCTTGTCGAATGAAGATTTGAAAACGAACGGCAGCTTGGCGCGACGCGCGATGTCCGCCAGCCGCGTCGCGTGCCGGACGCATGAATCGTAGCTCTCGATGACGCACGGACCAGCGATCAGCACGAGCTCCGGCCCGCCAAAGACGGCGTCGCCGGCTTTGACCTGGGCGACGCTCACGAAACCGATCTCAGCTCCCGCACCTTCGGGCGCTTCACTCCAAGCTCCGCGCGACGCTGCACGGCCGCGCGAATCAAGCCGCGAAACAGCGGATGACAATCAAGCGGCCGCGACTTCAACTCGGGATGGAACTGGCAGCCGAGAAACCATGGATGCCCCTTCAGCTCCATTATCTCGACCAGGCTGTTGTCGGGCGAGATGCCGGACGCGACGAGTCCCACTTTCACGAGCTTGTCGCGATAAGAGTTGTTTACTTCCCAGCGATGCCGATGGCGTTCCGAGATGCGCGCCTTGCGGTACATCGACGACGCCAGCGAGCCCGAAGCCAGCACGGCAGGATACGCACCGAGGCGCATCGTGCCGCCTTTTTTCGAGACGTCCCGCTGCGAGTCCATTATATGGATGACGGGGTCGGGCGACTCGGGCGCGTTCTCAGAGGTGTTGGCGCGCTTGAGGCCGAGCAGGTCGCGCGACGCCTCGATCACCATCATGTGCAGGCCGTAGCAGATGCCGAGAATCGGCACTCCGTTCTCGCGCGCGTAGCGGACGGCGCGAATCATGCCCTCGGTGCCACGCTCGCCGAAGCCGCCGGGAACGATTATCGCGTGCGCTTGCGCCAGCCGCTCCTCGACGTTTTGCTTTTCCAGCTCTTCGGAATCGACGTAGTCGATATTGACCCGCGCCTCATTGCCGATCGCCCCGTGCGCGATCGCTTCGTGCAGGCTCTTGTACGCGTCCTTCAGATTGACGTACTTGCCGACCACCGCGACGTTGACGGTGACCTTCGGGTTCTGCGCGGTCTTGACGATTCGCCGCCACTTCGAGAGATTCGGCTCGCCGGTCCAGATGTTGAGCTTCTCGCACACGCGCTGATCGAGTCCGTCATCGTGATAGCGCAGCGGCGCCTCGTAAATCGTCGGCACGTCGGGCGCCGAGATGACGCAATTCTCCTCGACGTTGCAGAAGTGCGCGATCTTCTCCTTGAGTTTTTTATCGAGTTGGCGATCACATCGGCAGAGCAGGATGTCGGGCTGAATCCCGAGCCCGGTCAGCTCTTTCACGCTGTGCTGCGTGGGCTTGGTCTTGAGCTCGCCCGCGGTCGGGATAAACGGGACCAGCGTCAGGTGCAGGTACAATACATTCTCGCGGCCGAGGTCCCAGCGGAATTCGCGCGCCGCTTCCAGGAACGGCAGGCTTTCGATGTCGCCGACCGTCCCGCCAATTTCGACGATTATCAGGTCCGCGCCTTCGGCGGCGCTCAGGATGCGCCGTTTGATCTCGTCGGTGATATGCGGGATCACCTGCACGGTCGCGCCCAGGTAGTCACCGCGCCGCTCCTTCTGGATGACGGTGTCGTAGATCTGGCCGGTGGTGCAGTTGTTGCGCCGGGCCATCGGCGTCTGCACGAAGCGCTCGTAATGGCCGAGATCGAGATCGCTCTCGGTGCCGTCGTCGGTGACGAACACTTCGCCGTGCTGGGTGGGACTCATCGTGCCGGGATCCACGTTGATATAGGGATCCATCTTCAGCAGCGTGACCTTGAGCCCGCGCGCCTCGAGCAGCGCGCCCAGCGACGCGGCCGCCAGGCCCTTGCCGAGCGACGAGACCACGCCGCCGGTTACGAAAATAAATTTTGTTTTTCCCCGCTCCACGTTGAATCCCTCCCCATCCTCAACGAGTTGAATCCGCCGCCTCGCGGGCGCGCGCAAGGTCGTCCACGGTATCTACTTCCAGGGTTGGCGCCACCGACCGGACCACTTTAATCGCGTAACCATGCTCGAGCGCGCGCAACTGCTCGAGCTTTTCAATTCTCTCGAGAACACCCATCGGCAGGGCGGCAAATTTCATGAGGAAGTCGCGGCGGTACGCATAAACACCAATATGGCGGAGCGCCTCTTTGGGCATTCCGCCGTCACGCGCGTATGGAATAGGGCTTCGCGAGAAGTATAGCGCGTTGCCGTCGGCCCCGCACACGACCTTCACCTTGTTCGGATCCATCCATTCGAGGACGTCTCCGATCGGCGTCGCGAGCGTCGCCATTTGAATCGACGCGTCGGAACACATCGCGTCCGCCAGCGCGTCGAGATCGGCCGGCGCGATGAACGGTTGATCGCCCTGCACGCCGACAAAGACGTCGCCGTCGATCTTCGACGCGACCTCGGCGATTCTGTCCGTGCCGCTCTCATGCGCCGGCGAAGTCATCATCGCCTCGCCGCCCGCCGCGCGCACGGGAGCCGCGATTCGCTCGTCGTCGGTCGCAACGATCACACGAGCGATCGATTTTGCTTTCGACGCCTGCTGCCACACGCGAACGATCATCGGCACTCCGGCGATCTCCGCCAGCGCCTTAGCGGGCAGACGGGAAGAACCGTACCGCGCCGGTACGATGGCGATCACTGAGACGTCGGCCAGAAACTTTCTCCGCTGTACGAAATTGTCGATCGAAGGGGCACATACAAAGGTAACCGTCCGCAGCGGCCGTTGTCAATTTCACGCGCCTCGATTGCCAACATTTCGCGCGGGGGATGCGGCGAGGAGCCGCTTGGAATTTCGAGCGTGGGCGAGTCAGTATCGGAATGTATCATTGAGCGAGGTTTTGCCATGATTGAAGTAATCGTACATGACGTTGTCGCGCGCACAGCCACGAGCGGAGAAATAAAATATCTATCCGCTGTCAAGGACGGCAAAGTCGGTCCCTTGAGGGTCATCCTCCTGAAAGAAATCTCCGGACCGCGTATCCTTCCCATCTGGGTGGGACCAATCGAGGGCGACGTCATTGCGCTGCAGCTCGAACACCTCGAAACCCCCAGGCCCACTACGTTCGACTTAACCACTCGACTGCTAGCGCTTGGAAATACGAAACTCGAGAAAGTCGCAGTGACAGCGCTTCGCGGCAAGGTCTATTTCGCCACGATGTGGGTAAATGCAAACGGCGAAGTGCACGAGGTAGATGCTCGACCAAGTGATGCAATTGCGCTGGCCTTGCTGGCGGACGCCCCGATATTCATCGCTTCGGAGACACTCACCGGAAACGAATCAGCGGTTACCGCAGAAAATGAACTGATGCAGCTCAATGCGCAGTGGTCAAAGCTGGAAAAGGAAGGTCACACTGAACCGGAGCCTCAACCGATGGAATGGAAGTCAGTCCGTCCACTGGTGCGCAACGCGATTCTCGAGTCAAAAGCCGCTCCGAAAGAGTGACGCATCGGCGTTATTTCGCCGTCACAAACGAACGGGCGACCCGCTGAGGGCCGCCCATCCAAAAGACTTCGCGACGCGCGCGAACTACTTGCCGCGGATCCTTGTCCTCCGCATTTTGCGCAGGCGGGATTTTGCCTGATGCGGATCGCTCTTCTTCTTGCGCGCGAGTTTGCGATTGCGCCGGTTTCGCTGCTTCGATGCTACCTTCATTGGTTCTCCTGGCTCGGATTATTCGATACCGGCGCCGCGGCGTTGTAAGTGTCGCTCGACAGCGTATGCGGCGCGGTGAACGCGATCGGACTTATCGCCACCACTTCCGTTGCCGCTTGTCCTTCGTCCTGCGCGATCACTCGCCCAAGCGGTTCGCCCGTGGTGACCGGCCCGTCGATCGCCGGCGCTACATCGTACACCAGCCTCACCCCCGCGGCATCGGTCTTCCGCACCACAAGTTTGAGATCGTGCGCGGCGACCGGTTGAATAAGCGGGCCTTCATGAACCTGCACGTGGACCGGAATCGGCTGCCCCGACTTGAGCAGCGAGACCGCGGTGAATTCATCGAAGCCCCACGTCATCACTTTCGCCGCCTGCGCAAAGCGTTGCGCATTCGACGGAGCGCCGAGAATCACGGCGATCAGCCGCATGTCGCCGCGCTTGGCCGTGGTGGTGACGTTGAACCCCGCCTGATACGTGAAGCCGGTCTTGAGCCCGTCGCATCCTTCGAAATGCCCGATCAGATGATTGGTGTTGTTCAGGATGGCGACGCCGTTGTCGAAATCCATATGCGGCTGGCCGGACCACATCAGCAGGTTGGTCTCGCGGATTATCGCGCGGCCGACCGTGGCGAGGTCGTAGGCCGTCGTGCGATCGGCATCGTGGGTCGGCCGCGGCGGCAGTCCGTCGACGGTCTGATAAAACGTATGCGTCATGCCGAGTTCTTGCGCCCGCTCGTTCATCATGCGGACCATCGCCTCAACCGAGCCGCCGATCTTTTCGGCGACCGCGACCGCAGCGTCGTTGGCCGACTTGACCAGCGCCGCTTTCATCAACTCGCGCAGCGGATAGACGTCGCCTTCCTTGAGGCCGACCCGCGAGCCACCGGTATGCGCGGCGCGTTCTGAAATTCTGACCATATCGTTGCCGCTGAAACGGCCCGCATTTATCTGCTCCTGCGCTACCAGCAGGTTCATCATCTTGGCCATCGAGGCCGGTGGCCATTCCATGTCGGCGTTGTACGCCATCAGCACGCGGCCGCTGTCCGCATCCTCGAGCAGCGCGCCCTTGTATAGAGGTCCGCCGGAGGTGGCCGCCCGTGCCCTCCGCTTCGAATGTGCCCTCGGATGCACCCGGACCCATTGCGCGCTCGCACTCGCAGGCGACGCGGCGAGCACCAAGGCCACGCTCAGCATCGCAGCCGAGCCCCACCAGACTACAGATTTTAGTTTAACGATTGCGTGCCTCCGCCTGCCCAATTCCGCCACCGGTTTGTCCTTTCGTCCTTCGCTGTGATCCGACCCGCCAAGCTCAAGGAAAGCGGATGAAACCGGTTGAGTCGGGCGCGCCCTTCGAGCCGCTGCTTTCGACGTGTTGCAGAATGGCGAGGTTGGTCCGCGCCGGCGTGTAATCGGGAATCTCACCAACCAGTTCATTCCATTCCTGGCTCGCTCTGACGTAGTTGCCTTCCTCGGCGTAAATTGCGCCGAGCGTGTTGCGCGCGTCCGGTTGACTCGGATCGATGCGTAGCGACAGTAGCGCTTCCTGCTCGGCTTGTGCGAGCGCTCCGCGCTTCTCATAAGCGAGCGCAAGATTGAAATGCGTCTCGGGCCGTTCCGGTCCGAGCAGCGCTGCCAGCCTGAGCACTTCAGTGGCATCGCGCGTCTGCCCGCTTTCGAGATAGAGCAGGCCCAGGTTCAGGAACAGCTGCCAGTCGTTGAGGCCAAGGCCAATCGCCTTCTGATACTCGGCGAGCTCCTCGCGATGCTGTCCGACGACGCCGTATGCGAAACCCAAATGATAGTGCGCGAGCGCGTTGGTCGGATCGTTGTCGATGACGATGCGATGGCGGCGGATGGCCTCGGGGTAGTCTTCCATGCCCAGGAAGTAGTCTGCCAGCGGATCGCAAACCTGTTCGTCGCTGGAACTGCTCTTGGCGCTGGCCCGCGCGCTGATCGGCGTCTGGAATACCAGCGCGATCAAAGCCAATAGACAAACGCCCGAACGCCGAAAGCTCAATGTATTATCTCTGCAGCCCACGATATCCGCGGGAAGAGATATGATGCTAGCAGGAATTTTCGCTGCGAAAAAACGCGCTGCGTATCTTCACGTGGCGCGCAACAAAAAGAAAATAGGCGCAGTGTCCGGTCGCGGGCCGGATTATCTTAGAGCGATTCGAAACAGAGCGGCCGCTTTGCACGGCCGCCCTGTTGAATATCCGTCAAACGATTACGGATTGGCCGGAGGAGCCATGGCCGGCGATGCTTCCGCCCCCGGAGACGCCATCGCGCCGCTGTCGTCGGTCGTCTTCTTGTGACGGTGACGGCGATGTTTCTTGGTGGTCGGCGATGCTGCCGCGTCCGGTGCTGCCATGCTCGCCTCAGCCGCAGGCGCCGCCATGCTCGCCTCAGCCGCGGGTGCCGCTGCCGGCGCTTGTGCAAATGCCGGCATCGCCAACGCGGTGGCGAAGAAGGCTGCGGAAAGAACTGAAAGGGTGCGCTTCATACTCGTGGATCTCCTTGATCTCGGCGGCCCTTAATGGGCCGCAATCTGACTATTAAGGGTATTGCTATACCTGTGCCATCGCGATGCGGCAAGATCCCTGTGTGACGATGCGGCAATTTCTTCGAAGGCTGGCCGTCCCGGATGACCCAATCGGTCTATCGTCTATCCGCTTTGCGTCGCCGTCTGCTGCCGCCACGCTCGGATACCCTGCCGCGCTAAGCTTGCCCCCTGCGCTCTGCTCTTAACTCGCGATAGAGTGCTATCAGTTCCTTAAACGCCCGTGCGACCACCTTGAGATTGGCGCCTGACTGCTCACCTGTCAGTCGCGGCAGATGCTGGACGTCCACCTCTTTTACCTTTGCGTTACGGCCCGCCAGCCGCGCCATCAGCTCGGTCGAAATCATGGCGCCATGCGCGCGCAACTCCATCCCGTCCAGCTTCTCGCGCTTGAACAACTTAAAGCCGCAATCAATATCGCTGATCGTGATGCCGAGTAGAACGCGGACCAGAATCGTCCACGCCCTGCCGTTGATTCTGCGCATGAGATGATCGGCACGCTGTCCTCGATACCCCGCAACCACGTCGTATTCCGGGACGAACGGCGTCAACCGCTCGAGGTCCGAAGGATCGAACTGCCCATCGCCGTCGCATAGCAGTACGTACTGCAGAGTCGCGGCGCGAATTCCGGAGATGACAGCGCCGCCGTAGCCGCGGTTCACCGGATGACGCACGACCTTGACGTGCGAGTCCTCGGCGGCAAGGCGCTCGGCGATCTCGCCGGTGCGATCGCGGCTGCCGTCGTCGACGACGATCACCTCGAAGTTATCAGCGACGCGCGGCAGTTCGGCCACCCACGAGCGCACGACGCGCTCGACGTTGCCTTCCTCGTTGTGCGACGGCAGGAAAACGCTGATTCCTGGGATTCGGACTGGGGCAGTCACGTTGTGATGCGCGACCTAGTCGCCAATCTCACGGTATCCGCCGCGGAAGAACAGCAGCGGCTTGCCCTCCGCGGAAGTCTCGGCCTGCTCGATCTCGCCGATGTAAATCGTATGGTCGCCGCCATCGATCGCGGTCGTCACTTTGCATTCGAGATAGGCGAGCGCGCCGTCCAGGATCGGCGCTCCATTCGCGCCGATTTTGTAGCTCACCCCGGCGAACTTTTCGCCGCCGCTGACCGCAAACCTGCGCGACAAGGCTTCCTGGTTGGAGGCCAGCACGTTGACGGTGAAGATTTTGCTCTCCTCGAAGCATGGATAGCTCTCGGCCTTCTTGTCCACACACACCAGCGCCAGCGGCGGAACCAGCGAGACCGAAGTGAACGCGTTGGCAGTCAGGCCATGCAGCTCGCCCGAACGGCGAATCGACGTGATCACGGTAACGCCGGTCGCAAAATGACCCATCACGCGCCGCAGTTCGTTCTTCTCGATTGCCATCCAGATCTCTCCGCGCGCGGATGCTATCAAAACGGTTTTGCCGCATCAAAGGCAGGGGTGACCCCTGCACCCAGTACCAGGAAAAGAAGAAATCGGCATCGCCGCGGGGAGTAAACAGCGTCGCGCTCGGAAAGACTTCTTCTGGTTCCCCATGCGCCGGGTGGAGTTGCCCCGATTGCGTGGACATTCGCGTTCCCCCTTTCCATCTGGAAAGGGGGCCAGGGGGATAGGACGCAACGATCCTCAGAACTTTTCCTGTTCCCCTTCCCACATTGGGAAAGGGGTTAGGGGTTAGGTTCTGCGCTGCCGCCTCAGTCCCATCCCGAGCGATCGCGCGCCACCACCTGCTTCCCGCCCAGGTAAACATAGTCGAGATCGAGCGAGGTCAACGGCCGATCGTTCGCGCTCACCCGCACACCGACCGGCGACGCCACGAAAATCGTGTGATCGCCCGCGGCGTGGAAGTCCACCACGCGGGCTTCCAGAGCGATCATGGCGAGTTTGAGCCAGGGCATCGCAAGGGTTGGCGACAGTTTAAACTCGATCGCGTCGAGATTGTTGTCGCGGCGCGCGCGCGACGAGTAAAAATAGTCCTCGAGTGCGCGACCGCGCCGTCCCACGATGTTCAATCCGAACGCGCCCGTTCTCGCTATCACGCCGTTACTGAAATGCGCGTTGTCGACCGCCGCCGTGAACATCACCGGCTCGCCCGAGACCTGCGCGACCCACGACGACGACATCCCGTGGCATCGCCCATTCTCCTGGGTGGTCAAAACGTAAATTCCGGTGGTGAGGCCGGCCATCGCGCGCGCAAAATTGTTGTCCATCGAATGAATGCTCCCGAACCAAATGGCGACAAAACAACAGATTGAAGCTACTGTACAATTGACCTTGGCTCCAAGGGTTCCCACAATGG
>JBAWCX010000462.1:0-14053 GCA_049590495.1 Binatus sp. (SeqCode) | reverse complement strand
GTAGTCGCCGGCTTCCGAGAGCTTCGCAACCAAATCGAGCTGGTGCTGGAAGAGGAGCGTTCGTTTCCGGATCGAATCACCGCGATTGTCCGCCATGTTCTGTCCAGCGTATGGGACCGCGGAGATTTCTTTGTCCTGATGCGCGAACCTGGCGCGATTCTGCCGTCCGCGGCGGCCCGACAGTATCGGCGGGAGTGTAAAGAGCTCTCGTCGTTGATTTGCCAGGTGATGAAGGAGGGAGCCGAGGCGGGATGGATTCGCAGTGATTTGAATTTTCAACTGGTGGCCGAATCCATCCTGGGAATGATCCGCGGAGTGCCGCGCTATCGCAGAAAGGAAATTACGATCGAGACGGCCGTGCGAACGATAGTCGTCATCCTGCTCGATGGCTGTCGCACGCACCATCGCCAAATCAAACGAGAGCTGACCTCCATGCGGAACCGAGTGCAAGGCCGCCTTTCACACGTACAGCGGGACCGGCGCGGTGGATGCGCAACCCGCAAAACATAGGCACGGATCAAAATCATGGATCAAAACGAGCAAACAATCGGAGAATCGGCGCGCTTGGAATTCCGCGAGACCGCCAAACCTAATCGCACTCCCGGGCGATGGTGGTCGTGGCTGGGAGGTTTCGTGCTCTGCGCCGGCGTCTATGGATGGTTCGTGCATAGCGGCACAAATCCAACTGTGATCAAGGCGCCCAGCGTGCCGGTGTCAGCAAGCTTCGTCACAACCGGGAATTTGGATGTCTATTTGAACCAGATCGGCACCGTGACCCCATTCGCCACCGTCACGATAAAGAGCCGCATTGCCGGCCAGATCATGAAAATCGATTTCAAAGAGGGGCAATTGGTCAGGGCAGGAGACTTGTTGGTCAGTATCGATCCGTCGCCTTACGAGGCGCAGTTAGCTCAGACCGAAGGACAGCTGGCGCGAGATCAGGCCACACTCGCCAATGCGAAGGTGACGCTGGAGCGGTACCGCTATTTGTATAAGACCGGAATCATCGCGAGCCAGGATGCGGACAATCAGGAAGCACTGTATCGGCAGGCGTTGGGCACGGTCCAAAACGACCAAGGGATGATCGCGGGGGTCAAGATCAATCTAGCCTACTGTCGGGTCGTATCGCCGGTACAAGGCCGCGTGGGCCTGCGGCAGGTTGACGTGGGTAATTATGTGGTGCCCTCCCAGAACCTGGTGGTGGTCACCCAACTTCAACCAATCTCGGTGGTCTTCAGTATTCCCGAGGATGATATTCCCGAAGTCGTCAACGACATGCGCGACGGGCACCAGGTACCGGTGGTGGCCTGGAACAGAGACTTCAGCAAGAAAATCGAGACCGGCACTCTGCTGACCTTCGACAATCAGGTTGATGAGAACACCGGGACGGTAAAATTGCGGGCCCAGTTCTCCAATCCCGACTACGCCTTGTTTCCAGAGGCATTCGTCAATGCGACCATGCCGGTGAAAACGATCCAGAACTCGCTGCTGGTGCCGACGGCGGCGATTCAGAGCGGCGCGCAACAGTCTTTCGTCTACGTCGTCCAGCCCAACAGTACGGTCGTACAGCGCCAGGTTGCGGTAGGCCCGTCGCAAGGCGACGTGACCGCGATCACAAAGGGCGTTACCGCGGGAGAGAAAGTGGTGACCGACGGTTTGGACAAGCTGCAGCCAGGAACCAAGGTTGTAGTTCAGATGGATAATTCCAGTCCGGGCCAGACGACTTCCAATTTAGGCGCTGTCGCAGCGAGTGGCGGATGAACCTTTCGCGTATATTCATCCTCAGACCGATCGCGACCTCGTTACTGATGGCCGCGATTCTGCTGGCGGGAATTTTCGCCTTCAAGGAATTGCCGGTTTCCGCTTTGCCGGAAGTCGACTATCCGACAATCCAGGTACTCACATTTTATCCGGGGGCAAGTCCGGACGTGATGGCGTCCGCAGTGACCGCTCCGCTGGAACGCCAGTTCGGCGAAGTCCCGGGCCTGAACCAGATGACCTCGAACAGTTCGTTCGGGTCGTCGGTGATCACGCTGCAGTTCGACCTCAATCTCAACATCGACGTGGCGGAGCAGGAAGTGCAGGAGGCTATCAATGCCGCTGCTACATTTTTGCCTGCCAACCTCCCGACGCCGCCGGTCTATAGCAAGGTCAATCCCGCCGACCCGCCGATTCTGACGCTGGGCCTGACCTCGACCGACATGCCGCTGGATCAGGTCGAGGATCTTGCCGATACGCGCCTGTCAGAGAAGATCTCGCAGGTGCCGGGCGTCGGGCTGGTTACGATCAGCGGCGGGCAGAAGCCCGCAGTACGGATTCAGCTTAATCCTACTCAAGTAGCGTCATACGGGCTGACGCTCGAACAGGTCCGCCTTGCGGTGGCGGCCTCCAACGTCGATACAGCCAAGGGAAATTTCGACGGCAAGAACCTCGACTACACGATCGAGGACAACGATCAGTTGCTGGCCGCCAAGGATTACCGGCCGTTGATAATCGCCTACCACAACGGCGCGCCGGTGACTCTGTCGCAGGTGGCCACGGTGGTGGACGCACCGGAAAACGTCAAGCAGGCGGCCTGGATGAACTCCACGCCGGCGGTAATTCTCAACGTGCAACGGCAGCCTGGCGCCAATATCATCCAGGTCGTCGACCGGATCAAAACGCTGCTGCCCTTGTTGCAGAGCTCGCTTCCCTCGTCGGTCAAGGTGAAGGTTCTGACCGACCGCACGACCACGATCCGCGCGTCGGTCGAGGACGTCGAGTTTGAGTTGATGCTCACCATCGCACTGGTGGTGATGGTCATCTTTTTGTTCCTGCGCAGCATCTCGGCCACGATTATTCCGAGCGTCGCGGTGCCGCTGTCGCTGGTGGGCACATTCGGCATCATGTACCTGCTCGGCTACAGCCTGAACAACCTGACATTGATGGCGCTGACGATTTCGACCGGCTTCGTGGTCGACGACGCGATCGTGATGATCGAGAACATCTCGCGGTATATCGAGGAGGGCGAGTCCCCGCTGCAGGCAGCGCTCAAAGGATCGCGCCAGATCGGGTTCACCATTCTGTCGCTAACCATCTCGTTGATCGCGGTGCTGATTCCGCTGCTCTTCATGGCTGACATCGTGGGCCGGCTATTCCGTCAGTTCGCCATCACACTGGCAGTGACGATCCTGGTCTCCGCGGTCGTCTCGCTGACGTTGACGCCAATGATGGCGGCCAAGCTCTTGCGTCATACGCCGGAGAAAGAGCAGAGCAGACTGTTCCAGATGTCGGAGCGCGCCTTCGAGTGGACCATTGAATTCTACGGCCGCACCCTGCGTTGGGTCCTGAAGCATCAGCCGGCCACCCTGATGGTCGCGGTTGCGACCCTTGTCCTGACGATCTTTCTCTACTGGTACGTGCCCAAGGGATTTTTCCCGATCGAGGATACTGGCGTGATCCAGGGCGTATCGCAGGGGCCGGAGACCATGTCGTTTGCCGCGATGATTCGCAAGCAGCAGGCGTTGGCCGAGGTAATCCTGCGCGATCCGGCGGTTGAAAGCCTGTCATCGTTTATAGGTGTCGACGGAACCAACACCACGGTTAACAGCGGCAGGATTCTGATCAATCTAAAGCCGCTGGCTCAGCGCAAGGTTCATGTTGAGCAAGTAATCAGCCGTTTGCAGCAGCAGCTGGCAAGCGTCCAGGGCATTACGATCTACCTGCAGGCCGTTCAGGATCTCAGCGTCGACGACCGGATGAGCCGGACGCAATATCAATACACGCTCGAAGATCCCGACCCGAATGAACTGAAGCTGTGGACCACCAAGCTGGTGGACAAGCTGCAAACCCTGCCCGCTTTGCGCGACATCGCCACCGACCAGCAGAACGAGGGCCTGGGGGCACACTTGGTGATCGATCGCCGCACTGCGTCGCGCCTGGGTGTCAGCTCTTCAACCATCGATAACACGCTCTACGACGCGTTCGGCCAGGAACAAATCTCAACCATGTTCACCGAACTCAACCAGTATCACGTGGTGCTCGAGGTGGACCCGAAATTCCAGCGGGATCCCAAATCGCTGCAGGAAATTTATGTGAGTTCGACCAGCGGCCAGGTGCCGCTGAGCACCTTTACGCATTACGAACAGACTCGTACGCCGCTCATAATTAACCATCAGGGACAATTTCCTTGCGTAACGATTTCCTTCAACCTCGCCTCGGGCTACTCGCTGGGCGAGGCGGTCGACGCGATCAACGCGACGCAAAAAGAAATCGGGATGCCGATCAGCATCCAGGGAGCGTTTCAGGGCACTGCGGCGGCGTTTCGCGCCTCGCTGGCCAACGAGCCAATACTGATCCTCGCGGCACTAATCACCGTTTATATCGTGCTCGGGGTGCTCTATGAGAGCTACATCCATCCGATCACGATTCTGTCGACCCTGCCCTCGGCCGGCGTCGGCGCGATTGTCGCTCTGCTCATTTGCCATCTCGACCTGGACGTGATCGCGCTTATCGGCATCATCCTTTTGATTGGTATCGTCAAAAAGAACGCCATCATGATGATCGACTTCGCCCTCGAAGCGCAGCGCCAGGAGGGCAAGAGTGCGGAGGAAGCTATCTACCAGGCCTCTCTGCTGCGATTCAGGCCGATCATGATGACCACGATGGCCGCGCTGCTGGGAAGCTTGCCGCTGGCGCTCGGCACGGGAATGGGATCGGAGCTGCGCCAGCCCCTGGGTATCGCAATCGTGGGTGGTCTGATTCTCAGCCAGGCGCTGACGCTATACACCACGCCCGTGATTTTCCTGTACTTCGACCGGCTCGCGCCCGAAGCCGCCCCGGCGGAACTGGAGCAGTCCGCAGAGATGGCGGAGCAGGACCGGCGACCCGATCAGCGGCTGGTCATCACATGAGCATCTCAGAGACGACTATCAAGAACTCTGTGGGCACGACGCTGCTTACGATCGCAGTGGCGCTGGCGGGGATAGTCGCGTTCTACGCGCTGCCGGTGGCGCCGTTGCCGGCGGTGGATTTCCCGACCATCCAGGTCCAGGCGCAGCTTCCCGGCGCCAGTCCGCAGACGATGGCTACGTCGGTGGGGACGCCGTTGGAGCGGCAATTCGGCCATATCGCCTCTCTGACCCAGATGACGTCGACCAGCTTTCTTGGTCAGACCACGATCGTGCTGCAGTTCGATCTGAACCGTAACATCGACGCGGCGACGCGAGATGTCCAAGCTGCAATCAACGCCGCCAGCAGCTATCTGCCGGCCGATCTGCCGTCGAAGCCTACCTATAGAAAAGTGAATCCGTCCGACCCGCCGGTGCTGATCCTGGCGCTGACTTCCCAAGTGAAGAATCCGGGTCAACTTTATGACGCCGCCGATTCGATCCTCGAGCAGAAACTATCGACGATTCAGGGTGTTGGGCAGGTCGTGGTAGGCGGCGGCGCGTTGCCGGCGGTGCGGGTGGAACTCAACCCGACGCAGTTGCGCCATATGGGTATTAGCCTGGAACAGGTTCGCAGCGTTCTCGCGTCGGCCAACACTAACAGCCCCACCGGTGAGTTCGCCGATGACAACCAGGCCTGGACGATCAGCACCACCGACCAGTTGCTCAAGGCCGATGAATATAAGCCTCTGATCGTCGGCTATCACAACGGCACCGCCGTGACGCTGTCCGAGGTCGCCGACGTCGAAGATTCTGTTCAGAACGTGCGTGCGTCAGGTTACGTCGATTTGAACCGCGCCATCCTGGTGATCATCTGGCGTGCCCCGGGAGCCAACGTGATCGACACGGTGGACCGGGTTTACGCCGCACTGCCGGCGCTGAAAGCGTCGATTCCCGCGTCAATTAACCTCCGCGTCGTGCTGGATCGGACTACCAGCATCAGGGCATCGGTCAAGGACGTCGAGGGAACGCTGTTAATCTCGATCTGCCTGGTAGTGATGGTGGTCTTCCTGTTCCTGCGCAATCTGCGCGCCACCATGATTCCCGGACTGGCGGTTCCGATTTCGCTGATCGGAACCTTCGGCGTGATGTATCTGTGCGGCTTCAGCATCGACAATCTGTCGTTGATGGCGATGACCATTTCCACCGGCTTCGTGGTCGATGACGCGATTGTGGTTGTGGAGAACATTTCCCGTTATCTCGAACAAGGGATGTCTCCGTACCAAGCCGCGGTCAAGGGCACCCAGGAGATCGGATTCACCGTGATCTCAATCAGCCTGTCATTAGTCGCGGTGTTCATTCCGATTCTGCTGATGGGTGGGTTAGTGGGCAGACTGTTCCGTGAGTTTGCGATCACGCTGTCGACGGCGGTCGTGGTCTCGATGGTTATCTCGCTCACCACGACACCGATGATGTGCGCGAAACTGCTGCGTTATCAGAAGGCGAGCGAGCATGGTGGGATGTACAACTCCAGCGAGCGAATTTTCGATTGGATGCTCAATCGTTACGAAACCAGCCTCAAATGGGTGCTGAAGCATTCGCGGCTGACGCTCGGAGTTGCATTCATCGTCCTCGCGCTCAGTATCTACATGTTCTACACCATCCCAAAGGGATTTTTCCCCGAACAGGATAACGGTCGCCTGATAGGTGCCGTAGTAGCCGATCAGGATACGTCGTTCCAGGCGATGAACAGGCGGCTGAAGCGGCTGGTTAAGACTGTGCTCGGCGATCAGAACGTCGACAACGTATTGGCTTTCACTGGAACCAATGGTGCCACCAACACCGCCACCATGTACGTCGGTCTAAAGCCGCGCGGTCAGCGCAAGCTGAGTGCGCAGCAGATAATCGGACAGATCCGCAAACAGGCCACGAAGCAGACCGGGCTGAGCCTTTACCTGCAGGCGCAACAGGACCTGACGATAGGCGGCAGATCTGCGAACGCCGAATATCAGTACACGCTGATGAGCAACGACCTCGACTTGCTGATGAACTGGGCACCGAAGCTGCTGGCGAAATTGCGAACGCTACCCCAACTGACCGATGTCAGCAGCGATCAGCAATACAAGGGCTTGGCCGCCAATCTGATACTGGATCGTAGCACAGCGTCGCGCCTTGGGCTTTCGGCTCAAGGGATCGACAACACCCTGTATGATGCGTTCGGGCAGCGCGAAGTCTCCACGATGTTCACCCAATTAAATCAGTACTACGTGGTGATGGAGGTGGCGCCGCAGTTCTGGCAGAACCCCGACACCCTCAAGCTGATTCATATGGCGTCCAACGTCGCCCAACCGGCTTCCACCGCCAGCTCCAACTCGTCCGGATCGAGCGGGGCGAACGCGGCCCTTAGTGTCGTCGGGATCGGAGCGGCCAGCGCTGGGGCCAGTACCTATGTTCCGACTGCAGGGCAAATGTCTGCCGGGATTCAAAGTACAATGGATTCAAGCACCGCAGCTCCGCCAAGCTCGACCACCGGCATGGTTAGAGGTGTGAGCTCCACCACCGGATCCAGTACGGCCAATTTTGTGAGTTCGGGGGCCACAATCGGATCCAGTGCGACCAATACGAGCAATTTCGTTACTACGGGGTCCACAACCGGATACGGTGTCACTAATTTTGGGAGTTCGGGATCGACAATTACGGCGCTACCTGGCATCACCAGCACGGATTCGGACAGCGACACCGGCGACTCGAGTTCGAGCGATACAACGACGACGGCGATCCAGTCCGCCGCGGGTAGCTCGAGTGGCACAATCGCGGCCCCTAATGTGCAAAGCACAATTCTGGGTAATTCGAGCGGCCCGACTAACGGCGTAACCATACTCGGCACGAACTCCTCCGCGACGTCCGCGACCGCAGGCGCCATCATTTCGAGTAACACCACCAACGCGGCCTCGACGATGGTGCCATTGACAACTTTCAGCAGTTCCGCGATTTCGACCACGCCGCTGACAGTGAACCATCAGGGACAATTCCCCGCGGTCACGATTTCGTTCAACCTCGCCCCAGGTGTCTCGCTCGGCGACTCAGTTGAAATGATCGATCAGGCTGAACAAGATATCCATCTGCCCGCTGGCATTTGGACCACCTTTGCTGGGACCGCGCAGGCGTTTCAGGCCTCACTGAGTAATGAACCGATGCTGATCCTGGCCGCGTTGCTCAGCGTATATATCGTGTTGGGAATCTTGTACGAGAGTTACGTACACCCGATTACAATCCTATCGACGCTGCCGTCGGCCGGAGTGGGAGCGCTGCTGGCCTTATGGATCTGCGGAATCGATCTCAGCGTGATCGCATTGATCGGCATCATTCTGCTGATCGGCATCGTCAAGAAGAACGCCATATTGATGATAGATTTCGCCCTGGACGCAGAGCGCACCCAAGGCAAGTCGTCCGAGGATGCGATCTACCAGGCCTGCGTACTGCGCTTCCGGCCGATTATGATGACTACAATGGCGGCCCTGCTCGGAGGCCTGCCCTTGGCCCTTGGTACCGGTTATGGTTCCGAATTGCGGCGGCCGCTTGGCGTTGCGATTGTGGGCGGACTGATAGTCAGCCAGATGCTGACGCTGTTCACGACACCGGTCATCTACTTGTATCTGGATAGCCTGCGGCTATGGGGACTGCGTCTTTTCAAGCGTCCTGCTGGCTATCGAGCTACGCCGGCACCAGTGAAAGTGTGACAGTATTCGGCGTGTGCGACACAACACATGACGGATTGTGGGTCGTACCAATAGACCGGCTTACCATTCTTCCTCGTGGAGCTGCTTGACCTCGTGCGCACGGGTCTGCAGGTACGCGTCCTGAACGGCGCCGTAGAGATCGATCGAGTAGCGATCGGCTTCCTCGAACTGATTGAGATGCAACGAGCGGTAGTTGACCGCTAAAACCGCCCCCTGCCCGGCGGCCACACTGACTGATAGCCACGTCGGAACCAGGTAGTCCAGCGGATTCATCGCACCGTCTGCCACCAGTCCGACCGTGTCGCCAACCGTTGAAGGTCCAAAGAACGGCAGCATCACGTACGGTCCGGTCGGGATGTCGTAGTAGCGAATGGTCAACCCGAAATCGTTGGGATGCTCTTTGAGACCGAACCATTCGTCGGCGGGATCGAACAAGCCCGCCACTCCGACTGTCGAGTTGATTCCGAAACGGGCAACTTCGCCGCCGGCCTCGGCCAGCTTGAGCTGAAACAGGTTGTTGGCGAAACGCGGGATGACGCGGACGTTGTCCAGGAATCTGCCGACGCTCTCACGCACGGGTTGCGGCGCAATGACGGAGTATCCGCTGGCGACGGGGCGCAGCACCCAATCGTCGAGCTTGAGATTGAAGCTGAACATCGGCTCGTTGAATCCCGACAACGGATCGGTATAGACGTCCTGATTCTCGCCGGGTGGCGGCTGTACCGCAGCCGCCGATTGGGCGGCCGGATTTTGCGCGAGCGGAGCCGCGTCCTGGCTGAGCGCGGGCGTCGCAAACGAAACGATCGCAAGCAGAAACGACGCCAGCATCGCCCTGAGCGTCGCTGTTCTTTCGATTTGTTTCAAATCAGATTTCATTTTTGCCTCTTCTGCCATACTTCTCAAACTGTGACCCTCAACCGGCTGCGTCTTTGATGCGGTGTTTGCCCAGCTTGTAGGAAAGGTCGCTTCGCGACATTCCCAGGCGCCGCGCGACTTCCGCCTGCGCGCCATCGGTGGTCTTCAGCGCGCGCTGAATCACCGCCTTTTCCAGCGAGGCAAGAAAGCTTCGAAGATTGTGCGTCTCGGGCATCATCTCGGCGAGCTGGTCTGGCGTGAGCTCGGCCGAGCTGCGGGGCGCGACGCCGTTTGCGCTGCGCGGTGCCGAGACCGGGAAATTCTCCGAAGTGATTTCCTCGTGAGATGAGAGAATGCATGCGCGCTCGATCAGGTTGCGGAGCTCGCGGATATTGCCGGGAAATTCGTAGCTGAGCAGCGTCTGAATCGCTTCGGTGCTGATTCTGCGCGGCGGCGTCTTCAGATCGCGCACCGCCTGCGCCAGGAACAGCGCGCATAGCTCGGGTATGTCCTCGCGATGATCGCGCAGAGGAGGCACCGTCAATGGCACCACTGCCAGCCGATAGTAGAGGTCCTCGCGGAAACGGCCCTCCAGCACGCGGCGCTGCAAATCCCGGTTGGTCGCGACCAGCAGCCGCACATCGGTGTGGCGGGGCTTGGTCGATCCGAGCCGCGTGACCAGCCCGTCAGTCAACACCCGCAGCAGTTTGGCCTGCGCCGCCAGCGACATTTCGGCGGCCTCGTCCAGGAAGAGCGTGCCTTCGTTGGCGGCCTCGAAAACTCCCTCGCGCGCCCGGTCGGCGCCGGTGAATGCTCCCCGCTCGTGTCCGAACAGCTCGCTTTCCAGCAGGGTTTCGGTGAACGCCGCGCAATTGATCGCGATCAGGGGTTTCTCGGCGCGCAGGCTGTTGCGATGGATCGCGCGGGCGACCAGTTCCTTGCCGGTCCCGGTTTCTCCGGTGACGAGGACGGTGGCGTTGGTCGGCGCCACCCGCGCGATTTTATCGCGAAGCTGGCGAATTGCCGCACTGCGTCCTGTTATCTCCGACGAGCCTTCAAGACGGACCACCGTGTCGCGCAGCCTGCTGTTCTCGCGCACCAGCCGCGTGTGCTCCATCGCGCGCGTAGCCGACGCCAGCAATACCTCGGGGACGAAAGGTTTGGTGATGAAGTCGAATGCGCCGCGGCGCATGCTTTCCACCGCGAGTTCGATCGTCGCAAACGCAGTCAGAAAAACGACCGACAGACTCGGATCGGTCTCGCGCACCGCGGCCAGCACGTCCAGGCCTTCTCCGTCGGCCATCTTCTGGTCGGTAATGACGGCGTCGAAGGTATCCTCGGCCAGCGCGCCGCGTGCTTCGTTGACTCCCGCCGCCTCAACGACCTCGTGATGCTCCTGCTTCAGATTGGAGCTCAGTATCCGCCGTAGATGCGGCTCGTCATCCACCACCAGTATCTTGCACATTGCCTCGCCCCCTACCTCAGAGAAGATTGGCTCGGAGAGTGCGCCGGTATCTCGATGGAAAAGCACACTCGTTGCGGTTCGTTGACTCTCAGTATGATGTCGCTGCCGTGAGCGCGTGCGATATTGCGCGCGATCGCGAGCCCGAGTCCGTTGCCGCCCTGTTTGGTCGTAAATAGCGGCTCGAAAATGCGCTCCACAGTTTCAGGCGGAATCGGCCCCGCTGGATCGACCACGTCAATTCGAATCTTGCCGCTTCCGTTCTTCTGCGCGTTGAGCTTCACCAGGTCACCCCGACGGCAGGCATCGATTGCATTCAACACGAGGTTCAGGAGCGCCTGTTGCAACTGGGTGGCATCGAACTCCCCCTCGAGGTTGCTGTCCGCAGCGACATCGATCGTCACGCCTTCGTTGGCCGCATGCGCGCGAGCGACCGTTGCGACGTAGTGGAGCGTGTCGGCCAGGTTTACCCGCGCGAGCTGCACGGGACGCGGACGAGCGTAAACCAGGAAGTCGGTAGTGAGCCGCTCGAGACGCTCGGCTTCTTTCGCCGCGATCGAGAACATTTCCTCTCGCTCTGTTTCGTCCTGACCTGGCCGGTTGGCGGTGGCCAGCGAGCTGGAAATCATCGCGACAGGATTTCGGATCTCGTGCGCGATTGCCCTCGACAATCTGCCGACGGCCGCCAGCTTCTCTTCAGAGCCCAATTGCTGACGGGTACGCTCGAGTTCCTCGAGATTGCGCGCAAACTTCGCCTCGCGCGCGCGAAGATTATTGACCAGCAGCCACACCAGCACTCCCATCACGCTGTAGATCACCGACATCGCGCCGGCTTCGATGTATTCGCTGAATTTCAGGCCATAGGCGCCCAGGAAGCTGATGAAATTCGCCAGCATGATGACTGCGATCGTCGCGCCCAGGCCCAGCCTGAAAGCCGCCTCCAGGATGGGAAGAAGCATCAGAGCGTAGTACGCAGTATCGCCCCTGATGGTCATCGAGGTGAGCACCAACGCCAGCATGGAATTAAAGCCCAAGGACCAGAACGTGAGGATTCGTCGTGTCGAGGGAGAGAGCGGCGCGCCCTTCGCTCGAAGCCAGATGAGGTAAGCCGCCTGAACTACAAAGCCGACCGCCAGAACTACGATAACGGATGCGGAAGGCTTGCCGCGGCCGAACTTTGAGATTGCCTGCAGCGCTAAGAGCGAACCGATCAGCCCGAGGTTGAGCGCCGCGAAGACGAATTCCTGCCGGCGATAAGACTGGTGGTCGTCGGCGGCGAAATCGGCGACGCCGTCTCCCATCGTGGCAGCTAGAGAGCTAAGCGCCCACAGATCATTGCTCGGTTTGTTCTCGGTCATCTTTGGTCAGGTTTGGCGAGCCGCCGCGTCGGATCGTGCCACCGCCACGTGGCGGCGTAACTGGCTCCACTAGGAGGAGGGGTTTATGAGCAAACGCGATGCCGCCAGCTTATGTTAAAATTCGTTAATAATGGCGCAAGTTTGAGGCTCCGGAGGCTCGCTTCGTTCAAAAGTTTGTACGTACCAATTTAGCGCGTTCAAATTTTGGAACAAACCGGCGCCCTCATCAAGCTATCGGGAAGAGAAACCTCGCGATTGCCTATTGGCACTAGCGTAAGGCGATGGCAGGCGGCTTGCTAGGATCGAGCACCTGGCGCTGGCGCTTTGCTCACATCAAGAAACATCGCCTCCACTACGCGGTCGATACGATTCGCAGTTTGAGGCAAAGGCGTCGTTGCAAACCTCTATTGAAATGGATGACACCGTGAATCAGTTCCCGGTCACGAAGCACCCGGTATTGCGATCGATCGGTCGCGCGCTTCCAACCAAATACTACGCACAGGAAGTTCTCATGGGGTCTAGTGTACAGATCGATCTCAGTCGTCGGCTTTCTCCGCGTGAGTTGGCGGAGCTGATGGATGGTGACTGTAGTTATGAGGATTTCCGTGACTGCCTGCGCAGTCTGGAAAAAGTGAATCGCTGGCTGCTCGGCTATCGGCCGACGCTGACGTGGCTGGAGCGGCTACCGCGCGGCTTGGGTGAGCCGATGCACATCGTCGACGTGGGCTGTGGCGGTGGAGATCTACTGCGGCAGATTGCAGGCTGGGCACGGAGACGGGGCATCGCCGTACAGTTAACGGGAATCGACTTGAATCCTTATGCGGCGCGCGCGGCAGCGGAGTCCACGCCGAAGGAGCTCGGAATTACATGGGTGACCGGCGATGCCAGGGTGTATCGGCCGGAGAAGCCGATGGATATCGTCGTTAGTTCGCTGCTGGCACATCATCTAGAAGACGAAGAGATCGTCGCGCTGCTGCGGCGGATGGAAGCGACCGTGCGGCTGGGTTGGTTTATCAACGATTTGGAACGGGCGGAGTGGTGTTATCGAATGTTTGGGTTGGTGCGGTGCCACCCGATTGTGAGGCATGATGGGCCGGTGTCGTTCCGGCGAGCCTTCCGGAAGGAGGATTGGCTACGCCTGTTGGCTGCGGCCGATGTTCCGCGGGAGGTGGTGACGGTAGAACATTGGCGGCCGGGACGGTTGTGCGTGGGGCGATGGAAGTGAGGTCGGTGATTCTGAAGCGTCTCGTTAGGCTAAGAGATGTGAAGCATATCGCCCAGGCCGCCCTCGTGGCGCACCTCATCACCTCTAACCATCTGAGAGGCGAATAATGGCATCTTTCATCCTGCCTACGCTCAGTGCCAGCGGTTCCAGATTCAAACCCGTTCTCTGGATCTTTCTTGGTGTCACGACGCTCTTTGTCTTCATCACGTCAGAGGTCCTTCTTATCACCGATTACCCCATGTACCATGCCTACCGCCTGCAGGTCATAGCCGACCGCGGACTCCTCATCCCGCACACGCTCTGCGGAACCTTCGCTCTGCTGGCCGGCCCTCTGCAGTTCTCGTCGCGCTTTCGGCAGCGTCACCTGAAGCTCCATCACGTCCTAGGCCGCATGTACTTCATCGCCGTCATCATCGGCGCCTTTACCGGGATCACCCTTGCCTACGGACGTCCCGGGCTGCCTGGGACCGCCATGCAAGGCGCTACATGGATCGTCTGCACTGGCGCTGCCGTGATAGCCGCGCGTAACAGACAGATCGCCGTGC
>JBAWCX010000461.1:0-2626 GCA_049590495.1 Binatus sp. (SeqCode) | reverse complement strand
GCCCACAGCAACGGCGACCGACACGGCGACTGCAACCGCAACCGCAACTGACACTGCCACCGCGACCAATACGGCGACTGCAACCGACACGGCGACAGCGACGAACACCGCCACTGCGACCAACACGGCAACTGCGACCAACACGGCGACGGCCACCGACACGGCGACGGCGACGAACACTGCCACCGCGACCGAAACGGCAACTGCGACAAACACGGCGACGGCCACCGACACGCAGACCGCCACCGCCACAGCCACCGCGACCGCAACCGACACGGCAACTGCGACCAACACGGCGACGGCCACCGACACGGCGACGGCGACGAACACTGCCACCGCGACCGACACGGCAACTGCGACCAACACTGCCACCGCGACCGAAACGGCAACTGCGACAAACACGGCGACTGATACAGCTACAGCGACTGCAACTGAGACAGCCACTGCGACCGCGACCGCCACAGAAACTGCCACCGCCACCGCAACCGCGACCGACACGCAGACGGCCACGGCGACCGCGACCGATACGGCGACTGCGACCGCAACCCCAACAGCGACCGCGACGGCGACCAACACCGCAACCGCGACGGCAACCGCCACCGACACCGCCACTGCGACGGCGACGAACACAGCCACCGCCACTGCAACTGCGACGAACACAGCCACTGCAACAGCAACTGAGACTGAGACCGCCACCGCGACGGCAACACCGACTGCCACGGCCACCGCGACTGACACTGCCACCGCAACTGCCACTGCAACCGAGACAGCCACTGCGACCCCGACCGACACAGAAACTGCCACCGCCACCGCAACCGAGACCGCCACCGCAACGCCGACTGCGACCGCCACCGCGACGGCGACGAACACCGCCACTTCGACCGCGACCAATACGGCAACCGCGACCGCCACGCCGACTGCAACAGCGACGGCGACGAACACCGCAACTGCCACTGCCACCACGACCGCAACTCAAACGGCGACGCCGACTGCCACCGCAACTGCCACTCAGACCGCGACTGCGACGCCAACGGCGACCGCCACTGCGACTCCCACCGCGACGCCTACAGCGGTCGCCTGCGCAGCCTCAGCCTCGATTTCCGGCTCGATGGAAGGAAATCTGCCGGTCAAGCCGGGCGATACCATCAAGGCCGGCTACGATTTCACGGTTCCGGGCGCGCATGCCGCCGACACGGTCACTTTTGCGAACGTAAGCGTCACTCTTTCGATCCAGTGTCCGAATGGGACCGTTTATCCCGTGACGATCCCGATACCTAACGCGACCTATACAGATCCCGCAGGCAGCTCGAACTGGTTCCCGAGCGGCGATCAGAGCAGCCCTCTGGTCTATCAGGGTTCGTTCACGACTCCGGCGAATCTATGTGGCGGACAAACTGGCCATGCGCCACAGGGAGCGACATTCTCCGCGAATATCACCGGGTCCACCAAGGACTCCGTCCACGTGCGCTTCCACTACAGCGACAACACGTCGGGGTCCTGGAGCGGCACGCCATCGTACTGTGGAGGCTGAGATTATCGCCCGCCTACTGGGACAGGTGCATTCCGCCGGACCGCCGCTCCGGAATCCAGCGGAAACGCCACCTCCGCAACGGCTGACGCCTTCCCGAGCGGGGCCGCGGCCGTTTTGCGTTGCTGAAGGCCTCCCCAGGATTGCGATCGAGCGCGATCCGCTAATCTCTTCGTAAAAACTCGCCTGGAACTTTCCGCTTCCCTCCCCCATTTTTGGGGGGAGGGTCAGGGTGGGGGACCGCTTGAGTCGCAATTGTCCGGTGCGCCGCATGACTGAGACGCTCCCTGGGATTGCGATCGAGCGCGACTCGCCAATTCCTTCGTAAAACTCGCCTAAAACTCCGCTTTCGTCTGAGTATTCTGCCTGTTGAGCAACGGTTGGACCTGATGGATTTCCGTCATTTTAAGAATATTCTGTTAAGTTTTTACGTGTATCCTTTACTTAAAGACTGTCTTTGTGGTACGAAATTCACCTATCCACACTCAGATTGGTGCTGGGGGGGCGAAAGAGGCGATGGCCCGTATTTTTGGGTTGTTGTATTGCCCGCTTCGATTGAATCGGACGGAGAAGAGTAAGGAAAAACATGAAATCTGCCCATAAGAGTGCCCGTAAACCTGCCGGTCGTATTGGAGCTGCAGTTCTCAACGCGCTGCTGATCGTGATCGCGGTAGCGCTGCCGCTATCGGCGCAAGCGCCCGGCGTGTGGACGCTCTCCGGTAATCTCAACACCGCGCGCGCCAATCACACCGCCGCGATGCTTCCGAACGGCCAGGCGCTGATCGTCGGCGGCACCGATAGCTCCGGCAACGTGCTGTCGAGCGCCGAAATTTTCAGCCTCTCGAACAACACGTTCACGACCGTGCCCGGCCTCGGTACCGGCGCCTCCGGCCTGACTGCAACCGCTCTCAGCGACAACACCGTCCTGCTTGCGGGCGGCCTTGACGGTTCCGGCAAACCGCTTGCGGCCGCTGAACTCTACGATCCGTCGCAAAGCGCATTCATCCCACTGTCTTCGATGAATACCGCCCGCAGCCATCACAGCGCTACGATCCTGTCCGACGGGCGCGTACTGATCGCCGGCGGCAGCGGTACATC
>JBAWCX010000460.1:0-1515 GCA_049590495.1 Binatus sp. (SeqCode) | reverse complement strand
ATCTGGAGGAGGCTGCAATCGCGCGGCGGGTGACCGAGCTGCTCGAAATGGTCGGGATGCCGCGCGTCGAGCATCTTTATCCAGCGGAACTCTCGGGCGGAATGAAAAAGCGGGTGGCGCTGGCGCGCTCGATCGCGCTGCAGCCTAAGGCGGTCCTGTACGACGAGCCGACCACGGGATTGGACCCCCTGGTGACGCACAAGATAAACTTGCTGATTCGGGATTTGCAGCGGCAGTTGGGTTTTACGTCGGTGGTAGTGACGCACGATCTCAAGAGCGCGTTCATGGTCGGCGACCGCTTCGCTCTGCTCGACCAGGGGCGGATACGATTCAGCGGCACGGCCGACGAAGTGCGCGCGACCCGTGACGAGCTGATGCGCGAATTTGTGGAGATCGCGCTATGACGAGGGCAATCGCTATGCGAGGCGAGCGTGGCTGAAACCGGGTTTGCGCGCGTGCGCGTCGGCGCATTGATTGCGACCGGGCTCGCGCTCCTGTGCTTCGCGATCCTCATGATCGGGCATGGCGCGGAACTCTTTACCCGCACCGAGATCCTGCAGGCGCATTTCGAGCGAATAAACGGCTTGCAGACGGGCGCGCCGGTAACTTTGTCGGGTGTGCGGATCGGCGCGGTCGAGTCGATTACGTTTCCGCCCGAGCCTGAGAACGGATACGTGGTGGTGCGAATCTGGATCGAGCAATCAGCCGCGGAGCGGGTGCGAACCGATTCGATCATGCAGATCCATTCGATGGGCCTGCTCGGCGACAAGTTCGTCGCGCTGACCCCGGGGACCGCATCGGCGCCGCCCGCGACTTCGGACACAGTGCTCGCATCGATAAATCCGATCGACTACGAGGCAATCCTGCAGCGCGAAGGCACCGACGATTTGATTGAGAACATCATGGCGATTTCGGGCTCGCTGCGCGCAATACTCACGTCGATTGAAACCGGTCGCGGCTTAGTCAGTGAACTGGTGCGCGGCGAGGACGCCAACCAGCCGAAGGATCGGCTGACCCTCGAAACGATCCAGCGCACGCTCGATCACGTCGACAAGCTGTCGGTCGCGCTCCAGCTCACGATGGACCGCGTCAACCAGGGCCAGGGCCTGATCGGCGCAATGCTGAGCAACGAGACCAACGGCAAGCAGTTCCTCGACAACGTGTCGGATACGACGGCGAAGATTCGCCAGACCAGCGCGCGGCTCGACGGGCTTATCGCGCGTTTCGACAAGGCCCACGGGATTATCCCGCAACTGATGGAGAACAAGGATTTCTCCGACGACGTGCTGCCGAACCTGCGCCAATCGTCGCGCGACTTGAAGGACATCCTGCAGAAAATCAACTCGAGGCAGGGCACTGTGGGCCTGATGGTCAACGATCCCAGGTTCTACAACCAGCTTACCGGCTTTATGGACAACAGCGGCGGATGGGGGATGCGGCTAGTCAATGGCCTGTACGATTTGACGCATCCGCTGGCGAGCCCGTCGCCGAGCGCGGGCGCGCAGCCGGTGATGC
>JBAWCX010000459.1:0-4094 GCA_049590495.1 Binatus sp. (SeqCode) | reverse complement strand
GATCTTCGACGCGATCTGCGATCCGCTGATTGGGGAATGGTCGGATCACACGCGGTCGCGATGGGGCCGGCGCCATCCGTTCATGTACGCCTCGGCGCTTCCGGCCGCGGTCGCATACTACTTCCTCTTCGATCCTCCGCTCGGATGGCCGGCGAGCCATCTGTTCATTTACCTGGTCGTGATGCTGGTGATGGTGCGAGTGCTGCTGAGCTTGTATGAAATTCCCAGCCAAGCGCTGGGACCGGAACTCACGCTCGACTACGACCAGCGCACGAGCCTGATGAGTTCGCGCTTCTTTTTCGGAACCCTGGGCGGCGCGGGGATCTCGGTGCTCGCTCTCCAGGTCTTCCTGCGCAAGGACGCGACTCATCCGCTAGGCCTGCTGAACCGCGCGGGGTACAGCGAAACGGCGCTGGTCGCCAGCATCGCGATTTTTCTCTCGATCATCATCTCATGCATCGGCACTCATCGTTTCATCGGGGTCGTGGTCCACGAGCCGAGAGTACGCGGCACGTGGCGGGAGAAGTTCAGAGAGGTCAGCGGCACGCTGTCGAATCGATCGTTTTTAGCCCTGACAGTTTCGGGAATAGTCGGCGCCATTTCCATCGGCCTGAGGCAGGGACTCGACTTCTACATCTCGGCGTATTTCTTTGAACTCACGCCCGCCCAAATGTCGTATCTTGCGGCATCCGCGCTGTTCGCCGCCTTTGCCGGGGTTGCGCTGTCGCCGGCAATCTCGAGGCGGTTCGGAAAGAAGTTGGCCATGATCGGCGTCTTTTTCGCCTCGCTGTTCGCGTCAGTCGCGCCCATCGCGATGCGCCTGGTCGGGCTCATGCCGCCCAACGGCACCGAGGCGTTGTTCGCGATCGTGTTCGTTTTCCAGTTCTTCGCCGCGACGCTCGGGCTTACCGGATTCATCCTCGTAACCTCGATGATGGCCGACGTGGTCGAAGACGCGGCGGTGTCGACCGGACAACGCTCAGAAGGCCTTCTGTTTGCCGCCAACGGCCTCATATCGAAATGCGTTACGGGAGTTGGGACCTTCTTTGCCGGACTCCTCCTCGCATGGGTCAGCTTCCCACAGCATGCGACGCCGGGTCAGGTGGACCCGGCGATCCTGCGTCACCTCGGCTGGGTCTTCGTTCCGATAGTCGCGATATTCAGCGCGATCTCGATTGTCGTCCTGATGTTTTACGACATCGACCGCTCCACGCATCAGAGGAATATCGAACGCCTGGAAAGCGCCGATGAGCCCGATTCAGACGCCGGCGCTATTGGCGATCTCACGCAAAGATCCGTGAAACAAGTGCTTGCCGCGCCGATGCGCGCGCATCCGAAGTAGAGATTTACCAGAAGCGGACGCGGCCGGTGTCTACGTGGACGAAGCCGGTCTTCGGATAGTAGCCGACGCCGCCGGCTTGCTGCGCCAGGGCGGCGCCGCGGAGCTGTGCGAGATTCCGGCCCGGGACGCAGATGTCGATCGCTTTGCCTTCTATATGGAGACTGTGGACGGCAACGCCCTCGCTGTTCGCATGAAGCATCGCGTTGGTGAGGGCCGAGCGGTATCCGGAAATCACCTGGAACGGCTCAGAAGTGCCTAGCCGGTGCTGGATGCGGACCAGCAGATCGAGGAGCGCGGGATCGATCGGCTTAATTTCGTTGGCGCGGAAATCGCGCAGGATGTAATTCACGCGATCGAGCTCGCCGGGAATGTAACGGCCGTTTTCCCAGTAGGTGGTGGTCAGGCTTTCGCCCGTGTGCAGGGCGTAGAATTTGAGCGAGCGGCGCCGAAGCTGAACTGTGGTGCGCGCGAGTGCGACAGCGGGCACAACGAGCTGTGCCGCAGCAATGGCGCTAATGCCGAGGAAGCGCCTCCGCGATAAGTTTCCCCGATGTGTCGGTTGCGAGTCTGGCTGTTCGCTCAACTGTTGTCGCAGCAGTAAATTCTGCCGGCACTCCCCGTACGCGCTCAGACTTGAGAGTCACGTCGCGCGCAATTCCGTCCTCGTCTGTTACTACATCCCCAGCACGAGTCCAGTCGATTAGACTATCAATCCCATCAGCCCGCGCAAGAGCCTTCACGGCGTCGATGCCGCCGGTGCCTTTACGGTAAATGTCGCGCTCGCTCTCGAGGAACACGCGGCCGTCGTCCAGCCGCGCCAGCATCAGGGGATAGTAGACGATTACGCCGCGGTCATTCAGATCGACGGCGTTGAACAGCGCTTCGATGTCGTCGGGGTGCAACCGGACGCATCCATGGGTCCGGTAGCTGTAGACGCTGACGGGATGATTGGTGCCGTGAATTCCGATGATAGGAAAACTCAGCCCGATCCAGTATTTGCCGAGCGGATTATCAGGGCCGGGTTCGATCTCGTCCTCGACCTCCTTGCCCGTCTCTTCCTCTTCGCGTTGAATCGACGCGGGCACTCGCCAGGTCGGATCCTCTTGCATCTGGATCACCGTGAACGTGCCGATGGGGGTCTGCCACTTGCGGGCAGGTTGCCCGATCGCGACTGGATACGCCCCACTCAACCGGCCGCCTTCGAAATGAAAGAGCATTCGCTGCGGCAGGTTGACCTCGATCAAATCAGCTTCTTCGATGGGAACGATATGGCGATTATCGACGTGAATCGTGTCGCCCGCATTCAGCCGGTCGGTAACCTGCCTGCCGTTGTCGCGGGCCAGTACTTTGGGACTCTCGCCGAATCGCGAGCCGATTTTTGTAAACGTGCTGCTATCCCAGACCATAAAATCGAAATCGCCGCCTGCGATCTGGTGAGAAATCGGAGCGAGCGGCGCGGCAGCAGTGGGACTCGCGTCGGAGGCGCTGGAGCCAGTCGTCGTGAGCACGCTTAAGAGGAATGCCGCGAAGATTGCGTAGCTCAGTTTTCGAATCCACGTCGTCACACTTCAATTTTGACGAATTTTGGAAAACGACACGAATCAGGTTCGTATGCAAATGGTCTCAGCGGGACGCAAGTATCGAAATTTTTACAAATTATTTTTTAATTTTCTTGAGCGCCTGTTCGACGCCGGGCATCCGCTTGGGAAGCTCCTTGCCTTGCATTTTGGCCTGCATCAGGCCGCCGATGCCGAGAATCATGTGATGCGAGTGGGCGTTGCGAATCGCGGTGCTGAAGCCCATCGCGTCCTGCGCGGAATTGACGGCCCACTTGACCATGCGGAGCGTGAAGCGGTCGCTCTCGGCGATCCGATTCGCGAGCGCCATCGTTTCGGCTTCGAGCTGGGCGCGCGGCACGACCAGGTTGACGAAGCCGAGGCGCGCGGCCTCGGCGGCGTCGACGAAGCGGCTCTGGAAAAGAATTTCCTTGGCCTTGCGCGGCGGCATGTCCCACGGAATCGAGAAGTACTGCAGGAGCGACGGCAGGAACTTCGCGTCGTCGGCAGCGACGATGAGATCCATCGCGGCGGCGAACATCCAGCCGCCGAAGATGCACAGGCCCTGGACCTGCGCGATGGTGGGCTTGTCCAGATCGCGCCATCGCAGCGTGTTGTCGAGGAACATCTGGCGCGAGCGTGCGTACTCGCCGCGCACGCCCTTGGGAAACGGGCGGCGCTGCTGATCCTCTTTTTCCTCGGGCGTGCCGAGGTCGTGGCCGGAGCAGAAATTGTCGCCGGCGCCGGAAAGAATGATGACGCGAACGTCGTCATCGGCGTTGGCCTCGGCGAAGGCGGCGTCCATTTCCTCGAGCAGGCGCCGCGATTGCGCGTTCTTGTAGCGCGGGCGGTTGAGGATGACTTTGGCAATGCGGTCGTGCTTTTCGTAGAGAACGGTTTTGTCTTCCATGATGGCTTCATCCTGATTCAGAAGCTGTGCAAAGAAAAGATTCGGGATTCTACGGCCTTTGGCCTTCAGAATGACAGAAAGACGGGCTTGCTTGAGAATCGACCGGTTGGATACGGTCGGAATCATCCTGCGGAAGGCGGTGCGAATTCATGGCGCTGTGGAAACCCGATCAGACGTTCTATCCGTCGGCGCGAATGGCGATGCAGGCGCCGACGGAGAAGCTTGGCTACGTCGTTACCTTCAATCCGGCGGCTAGCAACGGAAAACATGACGCGCTGTGCGTGCT
>JBAWCX010000458.1:0-10441 GCA_049590495.1 Binatus sp. (SeqCode) | reverse complement strand
GCAGTTTCGCGTCGAAGGCGTCGAGCAGCACATAGTTGGCTCGATGCGGCATCGCACTGGATGTATAGCCAGGCTTCAAACGGTGCGTGAGGATCGTTGGCACCGGCCAGCCTGCGAGCATCGCGTCGTCTTCGTCGCCGGAGAACTGAATCATATCGAGCGCCGCTGCCCGCAACCGGTCATCGACATAAGCGCGCGCCGCGTTCACGAATACTCCGACCAGCGCGGCGCTTGATCCAATCGCCGCCCGAATCTTTCTCGCGCGATCGATCTCGACATAGCGCGGACTCTTTGCGTAGAAATTCAGCCCGAGCATGTCGGCGCCCGCGGCGATTGCCGCGCGCGCATCCTCGACGCGCGTGATGCCGCAGATTTTGACGCGTACCGTCATAACGCGCGCATCAACTCGCCGAGCTTCGCGCCCGGCGTGCCGCCTTTCAGCAGACTCTCACCGATCAGAAACGCACCCGCGCCCGCCGCGTCGAGCCGCCGAATATCGCTCGGCGAATCAATCCCGCTTTCCGTGACGATCAGCGCGTCGCCCTTGTAGCCTGCGAGGATGCGCTCGGTCACGGCGATATCGGTCACGAAAGTGTGCAAGTCGCGGTTGTTGATGCCGATCAAACCAGCGCCGATTTTCTCCGCGAGCGCGAACTCTGCGGCGTCGTGCGATTCGACCAGCGTCGCCATCCCAAGCTCGCGCGCGAGCGCCGCCAGCGAGCGCAGCTCGCCCTCTTTCAGCATCGCGGCGATCAATAAAATGCAATCCGCGCCTGCCGCGCGCGCTTCGTAAACCTGGTACGGCTCGAAGATGAAATCCTTGCGCAACAGCGGGACATCCACGGCGGCGCGGACGGCGCGCAGATCGTCGAGCGAACCCTTGAAATGGACGTCGGTCAGAACGGAGATCGCGGCGGCGCCGCCGGCGACATACTCGCGAGCGACGTTGGCAGGATCGAGTCTCGGCATGATGTCGCCCTTGCTCGGCGAGGCGCGCTTGATCTCGGCGATTATCGCGGGACGCCGCGCGCGCAACGCCGCGACGAAGTCGCGCGGCTTGGGCGCTCGCCCAGCCTCGGCGACGATTGCCATCGGCGAGACCACGGCGCGTTGAGCGCGGACTTCAACGCGTTTGGCGGCGTAAATGTTGTCGAGGATCGAAGTCATCGTATTCCGTTGCTGGCGCGCCGCATCTTGTCGAGGACATCGAGCGCGCGGCTCGAGGCAATAACTTTGCGCGCTACGTCGACGCCTTCTCGCAGCGACGGCGCCTTGCCGCCGACGTAAATTGCGGAGCCGCCGTTGAGCGCGAGCACATCTTGCGCCGGACCCGTGCCGCCATCAAGCGCGCCGCGCAGAACTCGCACGGCGTCGTCGAGATTGTTGATCACGAGCGCGCGATGGTCGCCGCGCGACACGCCGAGACTCTCCGGCGTGATTTCATATTCCGTCAGCGCGCCTTCGCGGAGTTCCGCGACGCGGGTCGGGCCGCTGATCGCGATTTCGTCGATTCCGTCGCCGCCATGCACCACCATCGCGTGCCGGGTTCCTAGCGCCTTGAGCGCGTGTGCGATCGGTTTGATCAAATTGTCCTCGGCGACGCCCAACAGATGGAAGCGCGGACGCGCGGGGCTGCCGAGCGCGCCCATCAGGTTGAAGATGGTGCGGATTCGCAGCTCGCGTCTGAGCGGCGCGAGCTTCTTGAATGCGGGATGATACGCGGGCGCGAAGATGTGGCAACATCCGGCGGCGTCGAGGCACCGTTGCAGACCTTCCGCGTCGCAATCGATCTTCACGCCCATCGCTTCGAGCACGTCGGCCGTGCCGACGGTGCCGCTGATCGCGCGATTGCCATGCTTGGCGACGGCGACGCCGGCCGCAGCGGCGATCAGCGCGGCACCGGTCGAGATGTTGAAGGTGCTGGAGCCGTCGCCGCCGGTGCCGCAGATGTCGAGCACTTCGCCGCTGCGAAGATTTAGCGGATGGGCGCGCGCGCGCATCGCACGCACCGCACCGGCCAGTTCACCAGCCTCGGCGCCCTTGATTTTCAACGCCACCAGGAACGCGCCGACGACGGCGTCATGCGCGCCGCCGTCCATGATCTCGCCGATAGCGAGTTCAGCCTCGGCGTCGGAGAGCGAGCGCCCGTCGATGAGCGCCTGCAGCGCGTTGTGAAGTTCGCTCATCGCGCGGTTCCGTCCTGGTCTTGATCGATGCGGTCGAGAAAGTTTTTCAGCAGATGCTTGCCTTCGAAGGTCAGAATCGATTCGGGATGAAACTGTACGCCTTCGATTGCATGCTGTTTGTGGCGAAGTCCCATGATTTCGTTTTCCGCAGTACGGGCGCTGACTTCCAGCGCCGGCGGAATCGACCCCGCATCGACCAGCAGCGAATGATAGCGCATCGCGTCGAACGGGCTGGCGATGCCCGCGAAAATTGTTTTGCCGTCGTGAATTATCGGCGAGGTCTTGCCGTGCATCAGGCGATCGGCGCGCACGACCTTGCCGCCGAACGCTTCGCCGATACATTGCAGGCCGAGGCACACGCCGAGCATCGGTACTTCACCCGCCATCTCGCGCAGAAGGGTCAGCGAGATTCCGGCTTCGGTGGGAGTGCACGGCCCGGGCGAGATGACGATCGCGGCCGGATGAAGCGCGCGGATGCCGGCGACGTCGATCGCGTCGTTGCGCTTGACGACGACGTCGGCGCCGAGTTCGCCGAGGTACTGCACGATGTTGTAGGTGAACGAGTCGTAGTTGTCGATCATCAGGACTCGAATTTTTTCATTGCTCGCCATACGACTCACCTCTTCGCCGCGAATTCGAAATCGCGCGCGGCCTGAAGCGCGCGAACCATCGCGCGAGCCTTGTTCACCGACTCTTCGAACTCGGCGCCGGGGTCCGAGTCGGCGACGACGCCGCCGCCGGCCTGGATGTAAACGCGGTTGTTCCTGATAAGCAGCGTGCGCAGCGCGATGGCGGTGTCGGTGTTGCCGGTGTAGCTGAAATAGCCGACTGCGCCCGCGTAGACGCCGCGGCGCACCGACTCGAGCTCGTCGATAATTTCCATCGCGCGGATTTTCGGCGCGCCGGAGACGGTGCCCTGCGGAAAGGTGGCCGCGAATGCGTCGAACGCGTCGCATCCGTCGCGCAGCACGCCGGTGACGTTCGACACTATATGCATCACGTGCGAGTAGCGCTCGACGACCATCAGCTCGGTCACTTTCACCGAGCCGATTTCGGAGACGCGGCCGACGTCGTTGCGCCCGAGATCCACCAGCATCACGTGCTCAGCGCGCTCCTTGGGATCGGCGAGCAGCTCGGCTTCGAGTTCGCGGTCCTCGGCTTCGGTCACGCCGCGACGGCGCGTTCCCGCGATCGGCCGCAGCGTGATCTCGCGGCCCTCGACCCGGACCATCACCTCGGGCGACGCGCCGACCAGCGTCTGATCGCCGAGGCGCAGGTAGAACATGTAGGGCGACGGGTTAATCGTGCGCAGGCTGCGGTAGATGTTGAACGGATGCGCGGTCAGGGGCGCCTCGAAGCGCTGCGACGGAACGACCTGGATGACGTCGCCGGCCGCGATATATTCCTTGGCCGCGGAGACCATCGCCATGTAGCCCTCGCGCGTCATGTTCGAGGCGATGGACGCGTCGTTGATTGCGACGTTGCTCGCGCCTTCGAGAAACGGCGACACGGCGGGACGTTTGAGGCGCTCGACTATCTCGTCGATCTTAACGCGCGCGCTCTGATAGGCCATTTTTGTCGAGGCGAACTCCTCGACCGGCACGTTGGCGATAATTTTGAGCGTCTGGCGGACGTTGTCGAAGCACAGCACCGTGTCGGTGAACATCAGGTGGAAATCGGGGGTGCCGAGATCGTCCTGCGCGGTTTCGGGAATCTCCTCGAAGCATCGCACGATGTCGTAAGCGAGAAATCCGACCGCGCCGCCGAAGAAGCGCGGCAGGTTGGGCAGTTCGGGGGCACGGAAGCGCTTGACCTCGGCGCGCAACTCCTCGAACGAGTTGGCGACCGAGCGCACCTCGATGTCGCGGCCGGGCCGGATGATGTCCATGCGATGCTTGCGCGCGCGCATCACGAGAAAAGGATCGGAGCCGAGAAAGGTGTAACGGCCCCATTTCTCGCCGCCTCGGACGCTTTCGAGCAGGAAGGCGTAGTCGCCGCGCGCGATTTTGAGGAAGGCGGAGACGGGAGTCTCGAGGTCGGCGGCGACTTCCTCGAAGACGGGGATTAGGTTGAAGCCTTTCGCCGCCAGTTGTTCGAATTCAGTTTCGCTCGGCTGCAACATCTCGTTTCCTCTCTCTCACTTCCGATTCTATCGCGCGCCAAAAAAAGAACAGGGCCGCAGGTTTCGCCTGCGGCCCTGTTGGGAAATCGGTTTTGCGATGAATTACAAAGCCGGCGCGCAGGCGGGTGCATCAAGGTGCCAACGCCACCATCCCGCGCAAACATTTCGGCTCATGAAAATCATCGTGGGGTCAATGATCCATGCGGGGCGGGTTGTTGTCAATGCGCGGGGACGACGCAACGAAAGACAGAGCCGTAGCTCTTTGGGCTTAATGCCGATTCACGAATCCAGCAAAAGTAGACTTTTTGCCGAGAGAGACTCAAAGCGTCTGCTTATATGACTGATCGCCATTATCGCCAAATCTTCGTAGTTGAGCAGCGGACCATGGACCTACCACCTGTAGGGGGAGTCCTTGACGCCGCGATTGGAAAGGA
Source organism: Binatus sp. (SeqCode) (assembly GCA_049590495.1). Lineage (GTDB taxonomy): Bacteria > Desulfobacterota > Binatia > Binatales > Binataceae > Binatus. The sequence goes on along the minus strand of JBAWCX010000458.1, from coordinate 5,699 downwards.
GCAAATAAACATAGGTTAGTCCGTACGATTCGGACTGAGCGTCTTGCGGGCTCGGTCTGGTGTGCGCCTTGGGATGGGTCGGGTGACGAAGGGGGGGCGTCGCACTAGATTGGGCTTTTTCTTTTGGGGGACTGAGTACGCGTGGATGGGGAACAAGGGACGATTTAGCACGACGCGCCCCCTTAATTGGTATCGGTCCCATTCCGTGCTCCGGACGTGGTTTTGTAGACTGATCTTTTGGAGGAATCCAGATAGCCTGGTATCACATCTTTGTGATAGACGATCAAACGCAAACTCTTGACCGATAGCACAAATTTGTGATTTGGTTACTTTTAGAGTATGAGTTGGTCTTGACCGATTTCCTTAAAAGGCACGGAAGCGAGGCCTTGGAATTTCGACTGGATCGGCTTGCGCGGATGGGTAACGCGTGTCGTGAACCGGTGTCGAGGCATATCGGTGACGGCATTTGGGAGCTCCGCGCAAACTCTCCACAGGGACAACTGCGGGTATTCTATTTTTTTGGTCCAGGTGTCCAGCAAATCACGGCTTTGCACTGCGTAGTTAAGAAGCGTCGAAAGACCGATCCATCTGACATAGCTTTGGCGAAGAAGCGTCGCAGTCGCGTCTTAGAACGAGAGGTACGTATCAATGTCTATGCTCTCCGCAATTAAGCTGAACCTCTCGAATAGATTGAAAGGTAAGGCTTTTCGTCGGCGGTTCTTCAAGTCGCAGGCTCAAGACGATGTCGCTCAGCAAATTCGAGCTCTAAGGACTAAGCGTCAAATGCGTCAAGTCGATCTCGCGAAAATCTCGAAAATGAAGCAGTCGGCAATATCGCGAGTGGAACAGGCGGCCTACTCGCGGTGGACATTTACCACACTTCTTCGCATTGCAGATGCACTGGATGCGCGTGCGCGAATCGTCTTGGACGCCGCTGAAGACGTGATCGCTGAATACGAACAGCGTGAGAAGCAAGTTGCTGATATGGCGTCTAACTTTGAGGCGCGTCAGGAGATCGAAGACGCGATAAACTCGTTTCCGGATATGCAATTGGGCTCCGCTCAGAAGCAGATCGACCGGGTCGCCTTCGCTCCATACGTCCAATCGCGCATCAACGTTCTGACCAATACGGGAACTGTCCAGAGGCGCCAACGGATAGTCGACGGCACCGCTCCTCAGCAACCTTCTGAGGCGGCTAACGATCAGGGCAATTCACCTACATGACGCTACGCCAGGTAATTTTATCGCGCGTGATTCGTCAGGTCGCGATCGTTAGCACAGGCGCGCCGCGTTTAGATGCTATCCAGCGAATCAAGGAGCGATACCATTTCATGAAAGCCCCGCTGCGGTTCGAGGATTTGAATCCAGATAATCCGCTAGCGGCAGTTCAAGGACTGACGTTTCAAGAAGGGGAGTTTGTCGCGAATCAGAAACGAATAGGGATATTGCGGTTTCAGTTTGTGCCCGGCGTGATTTTGGCCGATTCTCGAGCGACGACGGAAGAAACTGATTTGTTTTTGGAAGACTATATAAATTTTGCGAATGGGATCGCTCCAGAAGCGATTACATCTACCGGACCGACGTACTATCTGAGCCAAGTCGAGGTCACGTTCGAGCGGCCGCAGGGGTTGCGGGAAGGGTTCTCGCAGTACGAAGAAGCGTGCCGCATGATCGATAGATCGCTCGAAGGTTATGGTTTGAAAGTCCCCAAATTTGACTTTTGGGGCGTGAATTTGAATATCGACGCCCATCATTTGGGTGTGTTGGCACCTGCGTTCTTTAATCTAGAGCGGCGCGCTGGGTTCCCATTCAGCGCCAATGTTTTCTTCTCTCAAGCTCCGCTACGAACGAAAGACCATCTGGTACTGCTCGAAAAGCTGGACAGCATAATCCACTAATAATTCTGGGGATGATCGCGGTCCATCCGATCCGTCTCGCTTCATTTGCGCTGGTTTTTGGAATGACTTTTTCGGCAACGCGGTACTGTCCGCCCGCGATGGCGGCAACATTGGGGCTGGACATAGGAGCGGCTATTTTGTAGAAAAGAATTACCTACAGTAGCCTGACTGGTTTGAGCTTCCCTCAGATCAGTCAGGAACGGGCCGATGGCTCCTCCCCCGAGCCTCGGCCCGTCTTTTTTGGGTACGGTCTAAGTGGCCGGTTAGTGCTGCCCGCCCGCGGCGTCCAGAACCGCCTCAACGTCAGTCACCCAGACCAGCTTCTGATTCTTGAAATTTTCCAGGACCCGGCGCAGCGCTGCGGCTCCGTCGGGCGTCCCGACCACGAAGGGATGGATGCCGATCGCAACGACGGTAGCCTCACGGCCGGGCTGGGCCTCGGCTTCCCGAGCCAGTTCGGTTACGTAATCGATCCACAGGCGCTCCATGTCGCTTGTTTCCTTCATCCGCGACAAGTACTGCCCCATATCGACTGTGGTCGTGGGATAGGGAATCAGGACCAGCGGTCCGGACTGAGTGGAGAGGCGCGAGAGGACGTCGGAGTCCATCGCGTCGAGCGAATAGGCGATGCCTTCGGCCGCGGTAGCCCGGAACGTGTCGGCATTGGGATATACGCTCGGGCTGCTCCATCCGCGTGACCTTACGCCGGCATCCTTCTCGATCAGATCCAGAGTGCGGTGAATGTAGGCTTGCTGTGCGTCGAGGCCGCGTCCAAGTGGGAGCAGGTCGGTTGAGTTGTTGAGACCGTGCGCGATAATGGGAGCCTTTGGGACCAGCGCACGAAACTGCTTCCAGACATCGGGATACTGCTCGGGAAAGAGCGCATTCAACGCAATGCTAAGGGGCAGCCCTTGCTCGTTGAAAAGCATCCCAACCCGGGGAACCCCCCAATTTATCGCGTACTGACGAAACGACTCGTCGACGACATCGGGATCTCGCGCAGTCATATCGGATCGAAAATTCGGGCCGTGTCCAAAACCCCAAACCTCAACATAGAGAACGAAGCAGACCGCGACTTTTTTTCCTCCCGGCCATGCTTTTACGTGAATGGGCGCTCGCGGCAATCCGGTTATCCAGTCAATCGTGCTTTGACCGGCTGCAGAACCGGCTGAAACGAGTAGTCCGATGAACACCAGGAGGATTCCGGTGGCAGCTCCGAAACCTTCCCGGTGGTTAACGGGCTTGCTGACGATGCGGGCACTCCCCATACTGCGCCTCGTCAGCTCAATGCGAGGTTGTGTAGGCCTGCTTGTATTTGTCGCGTAGCTGGTTTTGCGCGGCGGTCGCTTCTTCGGCGCTGGCGTAGGGGCCGACGCGGACGCGGTACCAGGTCTGCCCATTGAGCGCGACCTTCATCTCCTGCGCGTTGTAGCCGAGCGCTTTCAGCCGCGAGACCATCTCGTCCGCCCCGCTCTTGTCCATCACGGCTTCTATTTGGATGTTGTAGGGACGCGCGCCGGGAGGAAGAGGGCGCGGCGGCGGGACCGGAGCGGACGCAGTGTCGGAATCGTCGTCGGATTCTTCTTCGGCAGGCGCGGGACGAGCAACCGCGGGCTCGGGTGGCGGTTTCAAGCGCGCGACAGTGGCAGGCGACGGGCGCGCGGGATGAGGTATTTCGGCAACGGCAGGCGCGCGCGGTTTGATCGGCGCCGATGCGGGAGCCTCGCCTATGGATGGAGACGCAGCGGTCGCCGGTGACATCTCGGATATGGGCGCAGGCTTTTCAGGGGGATTCGGCAGCGGGTAGGTCGAGGAGATTTGATTGAGGTCGGGTTGGTTCTGCTTCTCCATCGCGGAGCCGGCGATCAATCCGAGCGCGAAGACCGCACCCGACAGGCCGACCAATCCGGCCAGGATTAGAAACGCGCCGCCACCCTTGATTTCGAATCGCATCCCTTCTCGTTCCTCACATCCGCTCTGGAGCGCTCACCCCGAGCAACTCGAGTCCGCCCGCGATCGCATCCTTGAGAATCCGCGCCATGAACATCCGCGCCAAACTGAGCTCGCGATCCGGCCCGATTATACGATTCGCGGGCTTGTTGTAATAGCGATGGAAGTCGCCGGCCAGCTCGAGCAGGTAGAAGGGAATCCGATGGGGCTCGAGCGCCTCGGCCGCCGCGGACATCACGTCGGGGAGTCCAATTGCGCGCTTGGCGAGATCGAGTTCCTCGGCGCCGAGCAGATTGAGGTCGACGGTCGACGTGTCAGCGGGGAGCGCCAGGTCCTTGGCGGCGCCTTCGCGAAAAATGCTGGCGAGGCGCGCGTGCGCATACTGGACGTAGAAAACGGGATTCTCGGGCGCCTGCTTTTTGGCGAGCTCGAGATCGAAATCGAGCTGGCTGTCGGACTTGCGGAACAGAAAGAAAAATCGCACCACGTCGGCGCCGACCTCGTCGATCAATTCGTCGAGCGTGATGTAAGTGGCCTTACGCGTCGACATCTTGACCTTTTCGCCGGCGCGCGTGAGCGTGACGAACTGGTAGATGATCCCGTGGATGGGCGTGGTGTCGTGACCGAGCGCCTTCACCGCGGCGACGACCTCCTGAAACTCGGCGATATGATCGGCGCCGAGCACGTCGACGATCAGATCGAAACCGCGCTTGAGCTTCTCGATGTGATAGGCGATGTCAGGTGTGCGGTAAGTCGGTTGCTTGTCGGGGCCGGAGCGCACCAGGACGGCGTCTTTGGGGAGTCCGAGCGGCTCGCCGCGGAGCCAGACGGCGCCGTCCTGCTCGAAGGTGAGGCCGCACTCGCGCAGCGCGTCGACGGCGCCTTGAACCAGGCCGGCGTTGAAGAGATCGAGTTCGTTGGTGAAGACGTCGAAGCGGATTCCGAGCCGCGTGCAGGTCTGGTTGATGTCGGCGAAGATGGCTTTCACAGCCACCGAGCGGAAAATCTCTAGATCGGTGACGGATACGAGCGAGTCGGCGCGCTCGGCCTTCAGCGCGCGCGCGATGTCGATGATGTACTCGCCCTGGTAGCCCTCTTCGGGCATCGTGGCGTCGATTCCGTGCTGTTGAAGGTATCGCACGCGGACGGACTCGCCGAGCAACTTCATCTGGCGGCCGCCATCGTTGAAATAATATTCGCGCGTGACGTCGAAGCCCGCGGCCTCGTACAGGCGCGCGATGGTGTCGCCGAGGACGGCGTTGCGGCCGTGGCCGACGGTCACCGGGCCGGTGGGATTAGCGGAGAGAAACTCGACCTGGACTTTCTTTCCAGCGCCGGCGCGCAGCTGCCATGGGCGCGGCTTCCAGAATGCGCGGCCCGCGCTCGCAACCCGGCGTATCTCGGAGTGCCAGTACGCAGGCGACATTTTGAAATTGATGAAGCCGGGACCGGCGACCGAGACTTCGCTCACTTCGGCGGGAAGCATGACGTGCGACTTGATTATCTCGGCGATCGCGCGCGGCGGCTTACGCTCGGGCTTGGCGAGGGTCAGCGCGACGTTCGAGGCGACGTCGCCGTGGGCGGAATCGCGCGGCGCTTCAGTTCCGATCGACGGAATCTCGGCGGTCAACTGACCCGCGGCGCGCGCCCGCCCGATTGCGTCGCGAAGGATGGAGACGATCAGTTCTTTCATCTGTGAAGCCGTGGGTGCGTGCAGCAATCGTGTCAGATAGACGGCGCGATGTTAAGGCGCGGGCGCCGTGGAAGGGGAGATCACTTAATTAGATGTGAAACCCCTCCTGGGTTTCACGCTTCCCTGGGCAGGGGTGACCCCTGCACCCAGTACTAAGA
>JBAWCX010000457.1:0-7401 GCA_049590495.1 Binatus sp. (SeqCode) | reverse complement strand
GCGACGGGCAATACGCGATGGACCTGAGCGACTTTCTGCTCCGCGCGTAACCTCGGCTCAAATATACCTTCTCGCTATACTTGTAGTATTCGGCGAGAATGGCAACCAAAGCGGTCACCGGCGGCGCTCATCCCACCGCATCAGCAAAGTCGGCATCAACCTTCTCGCGACTGCCATCGAAACTGCTTCGTGGCTTTCTAGGACTGGGTCCGGGCATCGTAACCGGCGCCGCGGACGACGATCCCAGCGGCATCGCGACATATTCGCAAGTCGGTGCCCAGTTCGGATTCGCGATGCTCTGGACGATGCTGCTTAGTTACCCGCTGATGGCGGGTATTCAGGAAATCAGTGCATGGATCGGCAGGGTGACCGGGGTTGGCCTGGCGGCCAACATTCGCCGCAACTACTCATCCTTGACTCTCTATACGCTGGTCGCGCTTTTGCTGATCGCCAACGTGATCAATCTGAGTGCCGACATCGGAGCGATGGGCAGCGCTCTGCAAATGCTGGTGGGCGGCTCCGCGCTTTTGTATTCAGTCGCGTTTGGCCTGATTTCGGTGATAACCGCAATCGCCGTCCCGTATCAGCAGTACGCGCAAGTACTGAAGTGGTCGGCGCTCGTGTTGTTCGTTTACGTCGCGACTGCGTTGACCGTTCATGTTCCCTGGCAGCCGGTGCTGCGCGGGACGTTCATCCCATCGCTGTCTTTTTCGAATAGCTATTTGACCGCGTTGACCGCCGTGTTCGGAACTACCATCAGTCCGTACCTCTTCTTCTGGCAGGCATCGCAGGAAGTGCAGGAGCAGAAGGCTGCGCCGGGGGAAAAGGCCCTCAAGCACGCCCCACGACAGGCGCCGCGGCAACTCAGCCGGATGCGGGGCGACACCTACCTGGGAATGGCGTTCTCCAACGCGATCGCCTTCTTCATCATCCTGGATACTGCCGCCGTCCTGCACGCTCATGGCATCACCGACATTCAGACCGGCGCCCAGGCTGCCGAAGCGCTGCGCCCGCTGGCGGGTGAGTTGGCCTTCCTGCTCTTCAGCCTGGGTATTATAGGAACCGGCTTGATCGCGATTCCGGTTCTGGCCGGCTCCTCAGCGTATGCGCTCGCAGAGGCCGTCAAGTTGCCGATCGGACTCGAGCGTAAACTGGACAAGGCGAAAGGGTTCTATGCAATCCTGTCGGTGGCGACGATTCTCGGGGTCGCGTTGAATTTCGTTGGAATCAATCCTATCAAGGCGCTTTTCTGGAGCGCCGTGATCAATGGCGTCGCCGCAGTGCCGATCATGATCGTGATGATGCTGATGACGGCCAACGCGAAGGTTACCGGCTCGGTCCGATTGCCTCTCCCGCAAAAGGTAATCGGCTGGATCGCCACCTCAATCATGTTTCTGGTGGCGGTCAGTATGATCGCGAGCTTCGCCGGATAGGCAGGTTGATACGCGCCGCTACAGCTTCTCGACGAATTCGATGATTGCTGCCGCGGTGTCGCCGGGGTTGTCCAGCGGCACGTGATGAAACGCGCGGGGGATTTCCTTCAGCACCGATCCGCGAATCTTCCGATGCATGCGCGCAACGTGCGACGGACTCACCAGCCCGCTCTGATCGCCGCGCAACAGCAGCGTCGGCATCGTGATCTTTTTGATCTTCGGCCGGGTCATTTTGTTGCCGTGCTTGCGCCATGCCCGCGTTTCCGGATCGAAGCGAAACGCCCACGCGCCAGTGGGTAGCTGCTCGGCGCCGAGCAGCGCGAGCCGCTCGATTTCCAACCGCGTCAGATAGGTCTGTGGCGGCTGCAGGCGGAACTTCCTGATGATGTCGTCGGCGGAGCGCAGCTCGGGGCGAATGCCGCCGTGCGACCTCCGGCGCCATCGCCACATCAGGCGTCGAAACAGCGGCGGAGGTCCGTGCGGCGCATCGACGATTATCAACGCCTCGAGCAATTCCGGATGGGTGACTGCCACCCACTGCGCGACCGCGCCGCCCATCGAATGCCCGACCAGCACCACGCGCTTGCCTAGATTCTCAATCAAGCCACGGACGTCCTTCAGATACGACGGGGGCCCGTAGTTTCCCGCTCCCGCCCACTGGCTGCGCCCGTGACCGCGAAAATCAAGCGCGAGCACGCGCCCGTACGGGGTAAGCAGCGGTGCGACGCCGTCCCACCAATGCGCATGCGCCGCGCCGCCATGCAGCAGGACGAAAGTTCGTTTGTCAGAATCGCCGCCCCAGTCCAGATAGTGAAGCTTGAGTCCCTCAACCTCGACGTACCGACGGGTCGGCTCCGTGAGCACGGTAGCCGCTTGCTGTTGTGCCATAACCGTCAATACTATTCGACGCGAAATCGCGAGCATAGATTTTCATGCGATGCCGCGTCGTGCTAACAACCGCAGCAGAGAACAGAGATTGTCGAGGAGTGTCTTTGGATGTCGCTCAGACTTGAAAACAAAAACGCACTGATCACCGGCGGCGCGAGCGGAATCGGACGCGCGACCGCGATTCGATTCGCCGAAGAGGGCGCCAACGTCTTCGTCGCCGATCGCCATCTCGCCGCCGCCGAAGAGACCGCTGCCGCCGTCAAGAAACTCGGCCGCAAGGCGGGAGCCTACCAGGTCGATACCAGCGACGAGGCGCAGGTGGACGCGATGGTCGCGCAGATGGTGACGAACCTCGGCAGCGTCGACATTGTCGTCGCCGCGGCGGGAATCTCCCACGCGCACTACGGTGAAGAAGGTCAGCCCGATATCACCTTTCTCAGCAACAAGTCCTTCGAGAACTGGCGCAAGGTTCTGAGCGTCAACCTTGACGGTGTGTTTCTCACCGACCGCGCCTGCGCGCAGGCGATGATCAAGGCGGGCAACGGCGGACGCATCATCAATATTGCGTCAGCCGCCGCGCGACTCCCAACACCCGGCATCGGCGAGTATTCCGTGAGCAAGGCCGGCGTCTGGATGCTGACCCGGGTGCTCGCGACGGAGCTGGCGCCGTTCAATATCACCGCCAATGCGATCGGCCCCGGATTCATCAAGACCCCAATGACGGCCCAGCTCCAGGACATGCCCGACATGTCGCAACTGATGCAGCGTGTGCCAATGAATCGGATGGGCGAGCCAATCGACGTCGCCAACACCGCGCTATTCCTCGCCAGCGAAGAGGGCCGCTACTACACCGGCTCGATTCTGCACCCCGACGGCGGCATCGTCATGCAGTGATCACTGAGAACCAGGCGCCACTTCGTATGACGATCGCGGCGTTCGCTGCTCTATTCCTGCTTCTCGCCACGATGACTACCTCCGCACTCGCGCAGGAGGCGACTGCGACGCCCATGATCATGCCGGCGATTCCGTTGATTCAACTTCAGACGGTGCCCGCTTATGGCCCGGCTCCCTTGACCGTCGGCTTTTTTGTCACGAGCACCGATCCGGCGGCCGCGCCGCTGACCAGCTATATATGGAATTTCGGCGATGGCCAGGTTTCGATGCTGCCGCCGACCGCGCTGTTCCACACCTACACAAATCCCGGCAGCTACGTGGTCAACGTGACTGCCACCGATACCGCCGGCCATCAGGCGACATCGTTCGCCGGCGTAATCGTGACGCTGCCCCCGCACTAGACAGGACTAGTCCTTCAGCATCTCGATGGTGCCGGTGTCGAGGTCGTAAATGCCGCCGACGATCTTCAGTTCTCCCGATTTGACCATCGCGGACAGCTCTTCCGAAGTGGCGAGATTCTTCATCACCAGCTTCACGTTCTCGCGCACCGCGTTTTCGACCGGATCGCCCGCCTGTCCCTTGCTGGCAGCGACCGCCGGCCTCAATTCGCTGAGCATCGGGCCCACATCCTGATCCGCAGTACCTTCATGACCCTCGACCGCGGCGATCACCGCGCCGCATCGGCGATGCCCCAGTACCATCATCACGCGCACGCCGAGGTGCTTGACAGAGTAGTCGAGGCTCTCGATCACCACCTTGTCGGCGACGTTGCCCGCTACGCGCACCGTGAAGATATCGCCAAGTCCGCGGTCGAAAATAATCTCGGGCGGCGTCCGCGAATCCGAGCACGCCAGCACCGACGCGAACGGATGCTGGCCCTTGGCGACTTCGTCGCGCCGCGCCGGCGTCTGATTCGGATGCTCCAGCTTTCCGGCCACGAAACGCTGATTACCCTCTAGCAAAAGCTGCAATGCTGGCGCGGCACTCATAGTCGGCTTAGCTACCTTGGCAAACACCGCGCGCGTCGTCGTCACCAGCAGCGCGGCAATAGCCAGCAGCATCAAACTCCTTGCAAAGATTTGTTTATGTCGAGTCATCGCTTCTCCCCATCTTTTTAGCGGCATTGACACCGCGCCGCCATTCGCCAGTTGTGGCACGGCCATCCAGACTGCACGGCTCGCGTCGCATCGTATCGGAAAAGGCGGCAGATTCCCAAATCGGGAAGCTTCGCTTCATATTAATGTTCGTCGTTTGTTGTCGGCGCGGCGGTCTGATAACTCAAGCCTCGATGAAACTCCGCCACGCCACCGCGAGCGTGCTTGTAGGATGGTATCTTTTGATTCCGCCGGTCTTCAGCCCGATGGGAGGCCATCCCCGCGCGTTCAACGATCTGAACGCTCCGCTCAACAGATGGGATATCTGGGCAAAGTTCGAATCCAATACAACTTGCGAGAAAGAGAAAGAACGCATTCAGAACGAAGCTCCTCGACGCCTCAAGTTTGCTCACGAGCATCCCGACCAGGATCAGAACGGCAACATCGTAGCGGTTGCGGAAGCCTGGCAGCGGGCGGAATGCGTCGCCGCCGACGATCCGCGCCTCAAACAAAACTAGAATGAACCCGCGCCCCGCCGCTGCGGGAAAATACTTGACAAGCCGCGTTTTCGGGATCGATAATTTGATCTGCTTCGGCGCGGGCGCGAGTGTCGGGTCTGCGTGCGCATTCTAAGGAGTTACCGAATGTCTCGCACGACAGAAGATGTGAACACGCAATCATCGCAGGTCCATGAGAATCGGCAGTTTTTCCCCTTGATTAGCTGGGAAGATATCCAGCAGCCTGGGGCTTATGTCGAGCTCGGATCCGGAGACCTCTATCGCTTCACCCAGGAATGTATACTCCCCGGTTGCTCGCCCGTGATCGCCAAGGAGTCGCGCGGAGCTTCTCGTCTGATGAAAATCTCCGCCGACCCGTTAGTGTTGTCGCAGAAGGCCCGCCTGCTTTGCGCGCAGGCAAACGTAAAACCGAACTTCTAGCACCTGTCGAGAGCTAAAGTCGCGAAGCGCGACTGACGCTGCAGAGTCATGAGCGCGTTTACGTGATTACCGATCATAACCGCCGTTGGTCTGTCGCTGCGCCCGACGCCGAAGCTTCCATGCCTTCGTGAATTTTTACATCGTCCTGAGGAGGTGGCGAGCCGTGGAGTTGCCCGTTCAATCAATCGCAAGAATCGGGCTACCGGTTGCCAGAATCGGGCTACCGCACGCCGCTCCGGATGAGCGGTCACTTTTCACATCTTCCGCACCTGATTCCTCACGCCTTTGGTTTCATCGTCGGGGAGGGTTTCGCGGGGACTGGACATGACCTTCCAACAATTTCTGCTGTGGCCGCTGTAATCGAACCGCTCGACCCGTACACGGGCCTCGAAAGAGCGATTTTTTGGGCTGGGAGAGGTGGTTGCGATGAGCACGCGACCGAAGATGAGTTTCAAGCAGGATTCAATGGTCTGGGTGTGGGATTCGATGTGGTTGCCTGCGGTCGTCGTCGATCGAGCAGGGATGGATCGCATACTAGTCAGGGTCGAGCACGGAGTGACGTTCGCAGCAACCATGGCAAACCTTCTGCCGCGTGACCCCGCTTGCCAACAGGCGCGGCCGCAGGCCTTACCCAAGGCGCGCATCCGAAAGGGGCGGCGCTTGCACTTCGAAGGTAATCCAACGACCGTAACGGAAGAGTCCAGCATATTTCGCCAAGGAAACGCTTCAAGGAGACAGGGACACCGTTGAAAGCGATTGCAAGCATTCAAACGGATTTATTTCGCTTCAAGGAGATCAACCATGCCCACCACTGAGAAGTACGAAAACCTTGTCATCGGCAGCGGAGCAGCGGGCAAGCTTATGGCCTGGACCATGGGCGGCGCGGGTCATCGCACCGCTGTGGTTGAACGGGGATTGCTGGGCGGCGCGTGTCCTAATGTTGCCTGTCTTCCTAGCAAAAACATTATCTATTCCGCCAAGGTCATCTCACTCGCGAGGCGAGGCGCGGAATTCGGCCTCAAAACCGACTCGATGAGCGTCGACATGAAGACCGTTCAGCGACGCAAGCAGCTGATGGTCGAAGGGCTCCAAAAGCTGCACGCCGATCTCACAAATAAGAGCGGCGCGGAACTGATCATGGGCAGCGCGCGATTCGTCGCTCCCCGCACGGTTGAAATTGAGCTCCGTGATGGTGGCAGAAGAACCATCGTCGGGGACCGCGTGTTCCTCGACCTCGGTTCGCGCGCGGCTATGCCCGAAATTCCGGGACTCAGGGCTGCGAACCCGTTGACGCATGTGGAGGCTCTCGACCTCGATCGATTGCCTAAACACCTCGTGGTGCTGGGCGGCGGCTACGTGGGCCTTGAACTCTCGCAGGCGATGGGCAGGCTTGGCGCGAAGGTGACCGTGATCGAAGAGGGCCCGCAGCTCGCCAGCCACGAAGATCCTGACGTCGGCGCGGCACTGCTCGATCTATTCGTTGCCGAAGGAATCGAGGTGTTACCGGGAACCGAAGTTCAGCAGGTGGACGGACGTTCCGGCGATCGGGTTCGAGTTCAAGTTAAGAGCGGGCAAGGGAAGCGCACTATCGAAGGTACCGACATGATGGTTGCGACGGGCCGGACGGCCAACACCGACGGAATCGGTCTCGATTTGACCGGCGTCCAACTCAACGAGCATGGCTATATCAAGGTCAACGATCGGCTGGAGACCACCAGCGAGAACATCTGGGCGATGGGCGATTGCGCGGGCAGCCCGATGTTCACGCACGTCTCCGAAAACGACTTCAGCATCGTTTACAACAACCTGAAGGGCGGCAATCGATCCACGAAGAATCGTCTGATCCCGTTCTGCATGTTCACCGATCCGGAACTGGCGCGAGTCGGTCGAAATGAATCCGAGGCGCGGCGCGACGGTATCGAATATCGGCTGGCAAAGATGCCGATGGCCGCAGTGCTGCGGACGCGGACGGTCTCCGAGCCGCGCGGCTTCATGAAGATGTTGATCGCGAAAGAAAGCGACGAGATTCTCGGCTTCGCGGCGATGGGATTCGAGGCGAGCGAACAGATGGTCGCCGTGCAAACCGCGATGCTCGGCCGCCTGCCGTACACACTTTTGCGCGACGCGATTTTCACTCATCCGACAATGTCGGAG
>JBAWCX010000456.1:0-7753 GCA_049590495.1 Binatus sp. (SeqCode) | reverse complement strand
TAGTCGGGATGCCACATGACGCGCGCGCCCATCTGTTGAAGCACGCCGAGAAAGCCAATGTCGCCCTGCACCGAGTTCGAAGTGAGGGCCTCGATTCGCACGCTCCCGCCGACCAGCGCCGCGGCCGCCGCAAAGTAGCTCGCGCTCGACGCGTCCGGCTCAACGACGAATCGCTGCGCGCGATACCATTGCCCGCCGGGCACGACGATCATTTCGCCTTCGACGGAGCTGTGCGCTCCCCACGCCTCCATCAGCCGGATCGTCATGTCGATGAACGGGCGCGCGGCGTCGCCGATCACGCGCAGCTTGAGGCCCGCCTTCCAGATCGGCGCCGGCATCAGCATCGCCGACGCAAATTGCGACGACACGCGCGCGTCGATCGACGTCTCGCCGCCTTCGAAGCGTGCCCGCGACGCATCGACGATCACCGGCGGACAATTGTTGTTGCGCTCGCTGTACACGCTCGCGCCCAGGCGCTGCATCGCGTCGAGCTGCGGACCGATCGGACGCTGACGCATCCGCTGATTTCCATCGACCCGGAAACGCCCCTCGCCGAGCGTGACCATCGCGGCGATAAACCGCATCACGGTGCCGGCCCCGCCGACGAAGATTTCGCCGCCATGCGCCGGGATCGTACCGCCGCGCCCGCTGACCGTGATTCTGCGCGCCGACTCGTCAATCTCGACCGTAAACCCCATCACCCGCAGCGCGTCGCTCATGTAGCGCGTGTCGTCGCTGATCAGAACCGATTCGATAACCGAGCGTCCCTGCGCCAGCGCGGCCAGAACCATCGCTCGATTCGTGATGCTCTTGGAGCCGGGCAGCACGACGCGGGCGTCAAGCGGGCGGGTCAAACGAGCGATTTCGATTTCATCCACAGAGTTTGCTTTCTTGAGTATCCGTAAGATTAACCGTGCGGATTGACTGGTCACAAGCGCGGCTGCCCACGTAGGCCCTCGATAACGGGTTATTGCCTCATACTCGACACTACGATTACAGTATCGAACGTTACAGGCAGTAGGCTCATGGGGAGGTCGAACGCCATGAAACTCAGCACTTTGATTGTACCGGTTGCCCTGATCGCGGCGCTCGCGCTGTTCGCGTCTCACGCCAGCGCGCAGACGATGGGCGAGTACGCGACCGTGACCGCGGGAGCCGCCAGCGGAAGCAGCTCGATGGGCACCAGCATTTCGAATTCAATCTCGGGTGACGTCGGTGGAGGCTCGAGCACTTGGTCAGCCAACGGCTTGGGCGCCAGCTTTGAAGAGAGGGCCGGAGCCGGCTCAGGCGGAGATTTCGAATCGCGTGCCGGCGGCTCGCGCTGGCCGGAGTCAAAGTTTCCCGACTCGTCGAACAGGTTTCCCGACTCGGGGAGCAGGTTCGGCGATTCATCCGCTAGATTTGGCGATCAGAATCGATTCCCCGAGCGTACCGAACTGTCCGCTTCGTCGGATCGTTTCAGCGACAACAGCAACGGCCTGGATACCACCTACAACCGCAACGAACTCGATTCCAGCCACAGCAGTGGCGGGCTCGACACCAGCTTCAACGCGCACTAACGACAGACGGCCTCGGCTGTTCGACTGCTTTTACACGGCTGCGTTGCGACGCAGCCGTTCTCTTTTCTCGGCCGGCCAGACCTCGTCGATCTTGTAGCCCGTTTCGAACGCCGTCGCGCCCTCTGGAAGTCTCAGCCACGGCAGCTTGCTCCTCGTGAAGATATGAACATCGGGCGTGACCGCGTCCGGATTGTCGAGCGTCCCGGCCCGCACGAACAACGCGGCGCCGCCCGGTGCGACCTGGTAGCGACTCCATACATAGGTCCCGCACTTCTCGCAGAAGAACGCCTCATGATCCTTGCCGGTGCCCCCTTTGAGTGTGACTGACCTCGGAATCGCACCGGTGCTTTCAACGAAGCGCTTCTCGATCCAGATATTGATCACGAAGCCGCTGCCGGTAACGCGTTGGCAGTCGCGGCAGTGACAGGCATGAACGACGAGCGGACTTTCCGTAAGCTTGTAGCGGATAGCCCCGCATGAACATCCACCTTCCATACTCATAGGAACCTCCTTTGACACCGGGACTGCCCTGACCGATGCAACCGATCAAGGCAGTCCCATGCCTCAGCTATTCGTCCTTGTGGCAGACGGCCTCGATGTTGTTGCCGTCGGGATCCTTGACGAAGCCGCCGTAGTAGTTGGCGTGATACTCAGGCCGGAGACCGGGCGTGCCGTTATCCTTGCCGCCTGCCGGAATCGCGGCCGCGTAGAATGCTTTCACCGCGTCCCGTTCCTTCGCGACGAATGCGACGTGGACTGGTCCGTTGGGTGGGCCCTCAGCCAACCACAACGCCGGTGCGCCCTTGGGGCCGAAGCCCACCATTCCGTCGCCCTCGTACTCGACTGCGAATCCGAGCGGCGCCAGCGCGGCTGTATAGAAACGCTTGCTCGCCTTGAGGTCCTTCACCTTCAACATGATGTGATCAAACATGACTCTCTCTCCTTTTCACCAGTTTCTGAGTTTCGTTCTTCGATTCTTTAGTTCCTACCGCGCCACGCAGGCATGTCCTTGAGCATCGCGCGCGCCATCGCGTCCGCCGCCGCCGGCGTGACGCCCTGCGACTCAACGTAGAAGCGGGCGTTGGTCTCGAGCACTTGCTCATACGACAGCAACTCGCCGCGCGAATTGGTACAATAGCGGCAGTACGGGCGCGTCACGTCGCCGAGCGCGTAGTCTTCGGGCTTCTCCAACGGCATTCCACACGAACCACAAGCGGGACATTTTTCGGCCATCGTCTTTTCTCCTCTTACGGTTTCACGAGCGTCATAAAATGATTCACCAGGGTCTCGCCCTGCTCGGCGATCACCGAGTCCCCGGTGGCGAACACGTCCCGATTGACGAGGTAGTGATGGACCAGCCCGATCCAGGTGTTGAACAGCAGCGGCCGCTCGATCTTGCGTGCGCGGCCCGCCTTCCGCTCGCGCTCCAGCGCCTGAAACAGCTCGTAGGACACGGCCGCGTGCAGCAACATTAATGTGCTGCGGACTTTCGGCGGCAGCATGGGAGCCTCGGTCACCAGCCGCGCGTAGAAGGGCTCGAGCTCCGCGAGCACGCGCAGATGCGCCCGCAATACGGCGCGCAGCCCAAGGTCATGCTCGAAGGCTTGCCTGAACTCGGCCGCGAGCCGGCGCCCGAATTCGTCGATCACCGCGATCACCAGGTCGTCGCGCGTCGGAAAATGCAGGAATACCACGCCGTGCGACATCCGCACCGACCGAGCGACGTCGGCAGTAGTGGTGTCGGCAATACCTTGGCGCGCGAACAGCGCCATGGCCGCGTTGACCAACCGGTCCCGCGTAACCACCTTCTGTTCCTGTCGCGTCGCCGCCTGCATCGATCTATTCATTCCGTACTGAGCATCTACTCAGTGAGTATATACTCAGCATGACGCCGCGGTGTCAAGAGGGATCGCCGAGGGACGCGCTGAACCCTTTCCTTCCTCCCGTCTCCGCTCCCGAACCCCGAGTTGCCAGTCGAAGGCCCCTTGATATACTCGCCCCCGAAGATAGGCCCGAAACATTGGAACCGGATTGGCCAGGCGCTCATGGAAGCTGAAACCAAGTACGCTAAAAGCGGTGACGTTCACATCGCATACCGCGTTTTCGGGACTGGCCCCCGCGACATCATTCTTGTTCCGGGTACCGTGTCGCACGTCGAGCTCTACTGGGAGTTTCCCGCCAACGAGTATTTACTGAGACGGCTCGCCTCTTTCGCGCGGGTGATCGTCTTCGACAAGCGTGGCCAAGGGCTATCGGATCGGGACGCGAGCCAGACGCTCGACGAGCGGGTCGGCGACGTGCTGGCTGTGATGGATGCGGCCGGGTCGAAGCGCGCGACAGTCTACGGCTGGTCGGAAGGCGGTCAGCTGTGTCTGAAGTTCGCTGCGACGCACCCCGAGCGAGTCTCCGGCCTCGTCCTGTACGGCACGTATGCGTCGATGAACGCGGCGCCATGGGCCGTCAGTCCCGAGAAGTTCGAGCGGTTCCTTGCGGCGCTCGAAGCCCACTGGGGTGAAGGCATCCTGGTCCGCCTCAATGCGCCTAGCCGCCTTGAAGACAAAGCATTTATCCAGTGGTTCGGCCGACTCGAGCGAGCGGTCGCGAGTCCGAGCGCGATCCTCGCCCTGATGCGGGCAAATTACGAGCTCGACGTCAGCGATCTGCTACCTTCGATACGGGTGCCGACCCTGATCCTCCATCGCGAGCGCGATACGCTCGTTCCCGCCGAAGCCGGACGGACCTTGGCTCGTAATATCCCTGGCGCGAAATACGTCGAGCTGCCCGGCGACGACCATCTGCTTCAAGCGTTTGATAAAGACGTACTGGACACGCTCATCGAGCAGATCGAGGAATTCGTAACCGGCCGGCGTCATTGCACACAGCCGGAGCAAATGCTCGCCACCACGGTATCTGCAGATGTGGGCGTCTCCGCGACGCGCGTCGCCCTGCCGGCGGCTGCCGCTGAAGGCGAAAGTCCGGACGACGCCATCGCGGAACTCGAGAGATGCCGCGAGATTCTCGCTACCGGCGAGGACGGGCTTGCAGGCCTGGTCGCGCGCGCCAAAGCAGTTGTCGCTGCGTCACGAGGATCGTGGAGCGAGTCAGAAGCACAATTCATCAAGGCCGCCGAAACCTTTCGACGCCATGGGATGGTGTGGCAGGAGGCGCGGACATTTCAAAGCTGGGGTCACGCGCTGCTGGCCGGCGCGGATCGTCGCGCAGCGATCGAAAAGCTCGACACAGCGATCGGGATCTATCGCCGGCACGGCGCCGACCAGAGTTGGATTGACGGCGTCGCAGGCGACCTCGCCCGCGCCAACGGTCGCAATGGTGCGTCCGGCGCCAAGAACGGGACCCGGCGGGTTAACGCGTCGCCCAGCGAGGCCTTTCGGCGGGAAGGCGAGTACTGGACGGTGTCATGGCGGGGCAAGGTGGTTCGCCTTAAAGACGCCAGGGGCCTTCACTACATCGCCTACCTGATGGCCAATCCTGGCCGCCAGATTCTAGCGGTCGAACTCGCTGCGGCTGGAACGGCAAACGGCGATCAACGTGCATCGATCAAGTTGGACGGCACAGCCGCAAACCTTGGCGACGCGGGCGCGATGCTCGACGCCAAGGCCTGCGAGCAATATCGCCGCCGTATCGGCGAGCTGCGTGAGGAACTGGCGCAAGCCGCTCAGTACAACGACACCTCGCGGGCCGCGCGTCTCCGCTCCGAGCTGGAATCGCTGCGCGATCAGATTGGCGCCGCCGTAGGGCTGGGCGGACGAGTCCGCAAGGCCGCTTCGCACACCGAACGAGCGCGGCTGATGGTGACCAAGGCAATCAAGGCGGCGACTGCGAAGATCCGCGCCGGCGACGCTTCGATGGGCCGCCATCTCGCTACTTCGATCAAGACCGGCAATTCCTGCGTCTACGATCCCGACCCCGTGGATCCCATCTCCTGGCAGTTGTAGTACTCCCGCCGCATTGCTCAATTCGCGCTCCCGATTTGTACCGGCCTTCGGCACGTCGTGCCCCGATCCGTCACGCCTCAGTATCAGGAACGATTCGTTCCAAACGGAGGGAAGCAGTAATGAAAAAGGTTGCGACACTGATCCTGCTGGCTGGGGGCTTGATATTCGCGGCCGTGCCACGCGCGAGCGCACAGGGACCCGGAAACTCGGGCGGCGTGGCCCAAGTCGTTGCGTTGGACGAATGCGATCCGGCCTCGTTCAACGAGGTTCTGGGGGAAAGCGGAGGCGGCTTTTGTCACAACGTTTCGCTTGCCCTGTTTGGTTATTCGACCACCCTGATGGATCTCCTCACGGGCGCCGAGAACGGCACCCCCGATCCGGGCTGGGACTACGAACCCGACCAACTGACGATCAAGCAGGGGACCGTCGTTTCCGTGGTGGACCAAGGCGGTGAGCCGCACACCTTCACGGAGGTGAAAGCGTTCGGCAACGGATTCCTGCCGCCGCTCAACCCCGGCAGCTCGACGAGCGTAATTCCGGAATGCAGTGGCGGCTTTAAAAACATCGCGGTGGCCAGGACGCGAGTTGTTCAAGGCAGCCGTCTCGATGTCATTGGCCTGTCAAAAGGCAAGCATCTTTTCCAGTGCTGCATTCATCCCTGGATGCGCATGGAAGTAGACGTGCAGTGATTCGCGGCGGCATCCGCGGGGTAGCGCAGGTGCTGCTCGCGGCTGCTGCATCGTAAGGGGCGACACGCGCCCGTTGAGATGCGAGGCTGGTCATCGTGACCCAGCTATATCCTCCGATCGAGCCCTACCAGCACGGCGTGCTCGAGGTTGGCGACGACAACCGCGTGTACTGGGAGGCGTGCGGCAATCGGCGCGGCAAGCCGGCCGTCGTTCTGCATGGTGGTCCCGGCTCGGGATGTACGCCGTGGCATCGCCGGCTGTTCGATCCGGCCGCGTATCGCATCGTGCTGTTCGATCAGCGCAATTGCGGACGGAGCACGCCGCATGCGAGCGCGCCGGATACGAATCTCGCGAGCAACAACACCGCCAATCTCATCGCGGACCTCGAACGACTCCGTCAGCACCTCGATATCGACCGATGGCTGATGCTCGGCGGCTCGTGGGGCAGCACGCTGGCGCTCGCCTATGCTGAACGTTACCCGAATCGCGTCACGGAGCTGGTTCTGTTCGGCGTCACCACCGGACGCCACAAGGAGTTCGATTGGGTATTCCGTGGCGGCTTGGCTGACCTGTTCCCCGAACAGTGGCAGCGTCTGCGCGACGCCGTTCCGCCGGCGCTGCGCGATGGCGATATCATCGAGGCTTACTGCCGACTGCTGTGCGATCGCGATCCTGCGATTCGCGATCAAGCCGCGCTGGCGTGGTGCACGTGGGAGTCCGCGACGCCCGCCTGGCCGCCTGCGCATGGACTCTCGCCGCGCTTTCAAGACCCCGCTTTCAGGATTGCATTTGCGCGCATCGTGACTCACTACGTCCTGCACTATGCGTGGCTCGACGACGGAAGCCTGCTTCGCGATGCCGCCGCGATTGCCGGCATTCCGGGCATCATGGTCAACGGACGGTTCGATCTTCAGGCGCCGATCGGCTGGGCGTGGGATCTCAAGCGCGTATGGCCGCGCGCGAAGCTGGTGATCGTCGACAACGCGGGGCATGACGCGTCCAATGCGAGCATCGCGCAGGGACTGGTCCGCGCCACCGATGAATTCGTAGGCAAGGTCTAAAACAGCGAGCCTACGAAGTGCTCGAGTTCGAGGTTCACCTTGGTGATGACGCGGTCCGAGCCGCGCGTCAGTCCTATGCCGGGGCCGACGCTGTACTCAATTCCGCCCGGCAGCTCGCCCTTGAGCACCGGAAACACGTAGTGCTGCTGCGCGTGCAGCGGATCGTTGTCGTCGATCAGGCCAAGCGCGCCGTAGAACTCCAGCCCCGGCGAAATCTCGCGCAGGTAGTCGTAGTAGATGCCCGCGGCGTAGCCGAACTCGAATCCCTTGTTCTTGTTGGGTCCGACGAACACGCCCTTTTCGAAAATCGGATTGAGCGCGACTTCGAAATGCCTGAAGTCTTTCTCGATTATCGGTTTCAGCTCGAGCTCGAGCTGGTTGTCATCGAACTGCGGCGTCCGATGCCATTCCAGCTCGAGGTACCAGCCCAAATCGACCGGCAATTCGCCTTGCTCGAACAGGCTGCCTCTCACGCGGAACTTCGAGCC
>JBAWCX010000455.1:0-2585 GCA_049590495.1 Binatus sp. (SeqCode) | reverse complement strand
GCGCTAAACGGCGATCAGGCTTCCGACGAATCACAAGGAGGACCCAGCGATGGACGCGCAGAAAATCCTGTCAGCGGATTCGCACGTGATCGAACCCGCCGACGTCTGGACCTCACGAATCGACAAGCGCTTTCTCGACCGTGCGCCACGCGTCATCAAGCGCGCCGGCAGCCGCGAAGGCGACTTCTTCGTCGCCGAAGGACTCCGCCCATTCCCGGTCGCCGGATTCGCCGTCGCCGGCGTCGATCCGAAAGATTTTGCGGAAAAGATGGCGGGCGGTTACCCCGGCGTCCGTCCCAGCGCGTGGGATCCCGAGCTCCGAATCAAGGACCAGGAGCGCGACGGCGTCTCTGGCGAGGTGCTGTATCCGAGCCTCGGCATGCGCCTGTTTCAAATGGAAGACGGCGAACTGCGCGCGGCGTGCTTCCGCGCGTACAACGACTGGCTGGCCGACTATTGCGCGCATAGCCCGCGGCGTCTGGCGGGAGTCGCGATGGTCTCGCTCGACGACCCGCTCGAAGGAGTCGAGGAACTCCAGCGCGTGTCGAACAAGGGTCTGCGCGGAGCGATGATATGGGGCGCGGCGCCGGCCGAGCGTCCCTACAGCGACTCGTCATACGATCCGTTCTGGGCGGTGGCGCACGATCTCGGCACGCCGCTCAGCCTGCATATTCTGACCGAGCGCCGCGGCGGCAGCGATTTTCAAAGCGTGATGAAAGGCTACCCGGCGCTGCATCATTCGGTCGAGCGATCACTCACCGAAATTATTTTCGCCGGCGTGCTCGAACGCTTTCCGAAACTGCGCCTGGTATCGGTTGAGAACGATATCGGATGGATACCGCATTTTCTCCAGCGCCTCGACCACTCGTTCGAGAAGTATCGTTACCTCGAAAAAGAGACGATCGCGAATCCGCCCAGCTACTATTTTCGGCGGCAGGTCGCGGCAACTTTTCAGGACGATCGCGTCGGCGTGGTGACGCGGCATTTTATCGGCGTCAAGAGCCTGATGTGGGGGTCGGACTTCCCGCACTCGGACTCGACGTGGCCGAATTCACTCGAGGTGATAGCGCGCGACTTCGAAGGTGTGCCCGACAACGAGCGCCGCATGATGACCTCGGACAACGTCGCGTCGCTGTACGGCTTCAACTGACAGAGCCTCTAGCGCACGCGCAGAGTGAGTCGGTTGACACCACCAACGGTATCCGATTAGCTGAAAAATCTCGCCTGCGGTGGGGCTGTAGCTCAGTTTGGGAGAGCGCCTGAATGGCATTCAGGAGGTCGCGCGTTCGATCCGCGTCAGCTCCACCAATAAAATCAAGCACCATTTCGCTTTCGGACAACATCGGACAGGCGCATTGTCCGAAAACTGTCCGAATTTGTCAAGAGCGACATGGAAGGAGTCCTGGTGCCCGAACGGCGGAATCCTCGTGTGTGGCCTCTTGCCGGCCCAGTTTCTTCGGTGAATCCTTGATCGGCACCGCCTAGCGCTATGCGGAGTGATCTCAATTGAATCTGAATTTTTACTCGGTCGACACTCTCTGTGCGGGCGTGGATTTCGACTCCGATAGACCGGTAATTGATCTTTCTGACATCGATTTCTTCGAGCCATTTGCTTTGGTTTACCTAGGGATGGTCCTGCGGCATTTCACTTCGAGCGGCAGGGTGATTCAGGTGATTCCTCCCGTGGATCGAAAGGCACTTGGTTACCTGGCTCGGCAGAATTTTTGGCAGCGATTCAATTTTGATCCCGCGACGCTGAATCCGGCGCTCCTTTGGCGCTTGAGCCCGTACACCTCGCTGAACGACATCGTCGATATCGAACGGCGACCAAACATTGCCGAAGAGATCCTGTTCGAAGTCCTCAAGGTTTTGAGAAACAATGGCCTGAATCTCGATGCACAGACTTTGGCTGAAGTGACCGCCGAACTCGTTGATAACTTCGCAGTACATTCCGAGGAGGGACGATATGGTGCGCTGGCGATGCAATGGTACCCTCAAGGTCACCGTCTCATACTTGCGGTGGGCGATTGTGGTATTGGAATAAGGCGGAGCCTTTCGAAGGCCGGACAGTACGCATATCTGGCGAATCGATCGCATGGCGAGGCTACCACTAAAGCATTTGAGGCTGAGGTTACGAGCCGGTCTGGACACGGCGGCATCGGCCTATCGGAAGTGGTCGAAGGAATTGCCAGAATGGGAGGACAAGTCCAGCTAGTTTCGGGCAATAGTTTCATCAGGATCTCAAGCAGAGAGGAACGTCGGACGGGCAGTCGAAAGTTCGAAGCACCTGGCGTGCAGATCGAAATTTCAGTTCCGGTCAGGTAATGCCGTGAGCAGTCGTGTAAAGATCACTGAGCTCTCTCAATCCGCCTCGACAAGGGAAAGAGGCGGTGAGGCGGTCGAGGCACTCCAGCGGTACCTGCTAGGGGGCGGCGTCGAGATCGACTTGGACTGTGATGTGCCGATTACGACCTCGTTTTTGGATGAGATCGTTAGTCGGCTAGCAGCTTCGCGCCAGTTGTCGCGAGTCAAGTTCCTCAGCACGGACCAGAGGATGCTTGAGAAACTCGCTCGACTAGAAGGAA
>JBAWCX010000454.1:0-12499 GCA_049590495.1 Binatus sp. (SeqCode) | reverse complement strand
GTGTTCGGATTTGGAGTGAACGTGGCAGTGGTCCCCACCGGGAGGGCCGGGGAGCTTAGAACGCTTAGAGAAGCGCTTGGCTCAGTGCCGGCGCCGGTGGTCGTGAAACTGACAGTGAAGCCGGCGGCTGCCCCTGCTGTGACCGTGGCCGGCGATTGTGTCGAGACGTGAACTGCAGTCACGGCAACGGGCGGGCCAACCTGAAGCGTGCCGGTAGCCGCAGAGCCCATGTTCCCGGTTGCGTTGACTGTGAACGTATAGAGGCCGTTGGCGACAGTTCCGGGTACAGTGACCGTCAGGGTCGAGTTGGGACTCGTCGCATTACAGTTGGGCTGGGTGGTACAGGCAACGGCGGGAGGTACGAACGCTCCGGTCGCTCCGGTGGGCAGTCCAGAAACGGACAAGGTTGTACTGAGCGTTCCGCTCCCGCTCGTGGTGATGGAGATAGGATAGGTGGCAGCCCCGGGAGTAGTGACAAAGCTCGGCGATTGAGCTCCAACGGTGACGCCACTCACGTGTAAGGCATCCGTGAACCTGTACTGCGCCGTCAGGCCCGAGGTCGCCCCGGTCGCCGTCATCAGGAACTTCACGCCGCCGTCGTTGTCCTGAATCATGAAACTGTTGTCGGTGAATGAACCCGTCGAGTCCGCCGTGTCGGTCAGCCACGTATCGTCGGTGTCGGTCTCCTGAATTTGGAGCGTGACCGTCTCGCCCGGAGCAAATCCCGCCCCGTAAATCGTGACCGGCGATCCCGGCGGATAGTCCGCCATGTCGGTCCGGATGGTCTGATACGAGTACATTTCGCTGAGCGCCAGCGGATTGCCCGACGCGTCCGCGCCGCCGCTCATCAGCACCTGTCCGACCGCCGGCAGCGCGAAGAAATTGGCCGCGAACTCGTCGCGCGCCACGCTCATCGGCTCGTTGGCCACGAAGGTGCCGGCCACCGGATCGTAAAGTTCATTCTCCGCTACCGGCTGTCCCGCGCTGGTCCCGCCCGCGATCAACACCTTGCCGTTGTACGGCAAAGTCACCCCGACGTGGCCGCTGCGCGGCGTGATCATCTGCGCCGCCAGCATCGTAAAAGTCTGCGCAACCGGATCGTAGACCTCTGCGGTGTTCAGGTCGGTTCCACCCGCTCCCTGGCCGCCTTCGACCAGCACCGTGCCATCGAAATTGTAAAGCTCCGACGCGGTCGCCAGCGTGCGCGCCTGGTTGAGGCTCGCCGCCTCGATGACCGTGTTGGTTGTGGGATTATAAATTTCCGCGCTGGCCGTTGGCCCCGACGCATTCGAGCCGCCCGCTATCAGCACCGTGCCATCGTCGAGCAGCGTCGCCGTATGATCCTGCCGCCGCTGCTTCAATGACGCCGTCAGCGCAAAGGTTCTCGTCGCCGGATTGAAAATCTCCATCGTCAGGAGCTGCGTCGATCCGTATTTGCCGCCGGCGATCAGCACGCGGCCGTCCGCCAGCAGCGTCGCACTATGATGGCTGCGCGGGTTCTTCATCGCGGGCAGCTTGATGAAAGCGCAATGGAGGGGGTTCGCTCAGCGCAACTTTGAGTGTGACGACCGCGCTGCCCGCGGGTGTCACGGCAACGTTCGTCCCGAATCCTATTTCGAGTGTGAGCAATGGCAGCACGTCAGCGCTGACGCTTACGACGACCTGCGGCACGACGCCAGCCGGATCGACAACGTTTACGGTTAAGGCGGCGGGATCAGACGGGAACAATCCTACCACCACGGCCACGCTGGTCGTAAATGTGTGTGCGACGCCGACCCCGACTGCAACGGCGACACCCACCGCGACGAACACGGCCACTGCCACTGCGACCGCGACGAATACAGCAACCGCGACGAATACGGCGACCGCGACGAATACAGCGACCGCCACGAACACCGCGACCGCCACGAACACGGCGACCGCCACGAACACGGCGACGGCGACGAATACCGCCACCGCAACGAATACCGCCACCGCAACGAACACCGCGACCGCGACCGACACGGCGACGGCGACGAATACGGCGACCGCGACCGATACAGCGACCGCGACGAACACGGCGACCGCGACGAACACGGCGACGGCGACTGATACAGCAACCGCGACGAATACGGCGACGGCGACGCCGACCGCGACCGCAACCGCAACGGCAACCGATACTGCAACCGCGACGAATACGGCGACGGTCACTGCGACGCCGACGCCAGTACCGCCGCCGCAGATCAAGCCATACACGGGGATTAATTTCGGTTACTCGATCTTCCTGAACTCTGGCACGACCACCTCACCCAGGACCGTCACGGTCTGCAACGGCGAGTTCACCGCCGGTACACCGGGCACCTGTGTCACAAATCCCAGTGTGACCGCAGGCGCACTTACCATCTCCAGCGTGGTCGCCAGCCCCTCGCCGGAGTTCGCGAATATCCCCGCCAGCGATACCTGCACCGGCGCGACGCTCCCTCCGACCGGCACCTGCTCGGTCAGCGTCGATTTCACCGCTGCAGCCCTCGGAACGCGCACGGGTACGCTGTCATTTAATTCCAACTCTTCCAGCAGCCCGCAATCGATAGCGCTTAACGGCACCGGCCTTGCCGGATTGATCGGTGTCTCGACCAGCATTTTGTTTACCAACACCGTCGTGGGCGACTCCAACGCGACCGTCAGAATCGCGACGCTGTCCAATCCCAACTCGGTCGCGATGACCGTTGACAGCGTCACGCCGACGGGAGACTTCAGCACAACAACCACAGGTGTCGGCGTAAATCCCTGCCTCAGCGGCACCATCCTGCAGCCCGCGGGAACGCTCCCGGATTCGAGTACGAACTGCACAATCGGAGTGATCTTCGCTCCGACCGCGCAAGGCACACGCACTGGAACCCTGCAAATCGCCAGCAATGCCAGAAACAATCCCGCGACGATCGCGCTAAAAGGGACCGGCACGCTCCTGGCGCCCACGTTCTCAACCAGGTCGCTGGCATTCGGCAAGGTGACAATTGGTTCGCCCAGCACCAAGAGCGTGACGCTGACCAACCCGAACTCGATCGCGCTCAATTTCGGCACGGCGACCATCAGCGGGGGCGTCTATACGATCTCCAGCGACACCTGCAGCGGCATGAGCATCGGCGCTGGCGATCCATGCACCATCGGGGTTACCTTCACGCCGACTGCAACCACTGCGGTCACCGGAACGTTGGGCGTCGTCGACGCGGCGGGGACAGGTTCCGCGCCCAGCACTCAGAACGTCAGCTTGACTGGCAGTGGACAATAGCGGAAACCGAAAAGCGGCGGGCCATTTGGTCCGCCGCTTCGTTGGTGTCGTTGAATCGGGCCGGTCTGTTTACCGCTTTGGTATCTTCGCCTGAGGAGTCTCCTGGCACGGAAAGGATATAGACGCTCGCCGCGCAATTTAGCGGCCGGCTTTCACGATTGAATCCTCATAGCGGCGACCTCGAAACCTGCGGGCGGGATTTCGCGAGTCGGCTCGGTCTCATCGCAGTCCGGGAAATATGTGAAACCGAACGGCGCCAGGAACTCGGCAATTGCACGCCGCTTTTCGCTTTGTTTGGGAAGGTCGAGCAGCAGCACGATTCGATGATTGGCGCCGATCGTCTGCGAGGCGCCGCGCAGCACGGCAAGCTCCAACCCCTGCACGTCGATTTTGATCATATCGACGGTTCCTAACCTCTCCTCTGCGACGACTCCATCAAGCGTCTTGGTCGGAACCGAGACCGTGCGCAAGCCGTTGAATTCCGGCGAAAGAGTATGCGAACCGCTCGTCGATCCAATCAGCAGATTGGCGACGCCGTCGCGATCGCTCAGAGCCACGTGCAGGACCCTGATGTTCGCGTAGTCGTTGAGCTCGATGCTGCGTTGCAGAATCGAATGATTCTCCGGTTCCGGCTCGATCGAAATCACTGTCCCGGAGTTGCCGGCCAAGCGCGCCGCCAGCAGCGTGAAGTCGCCTTTGTTCGCACCGACGTCGACGAAAGTCATGCCGGGCCGCAGATGGCGCCGAATCAGCACATGCTTGGCGGGCTCATAGGCGCCCATCGCACGCTGAACCATCGCGGCCGATTCGTGGAGGTTCAGATAGATCAGCCCTCCCTCGGCCCGGAAAATTTCATAGCGATCCGGCGCCAGCCGCGACAGCAGCCGGTAAACCCGAAAGCGCCGGGGCGCAACACTGCAAAGCGTCTGCATCAACATCGCCGACGCCCACGCGAAGCGCGCTCACAACTCACGGAATTGACCTGAACGCGGAGCTGACCTGATGCCCCATTGAACACCGCACCGGAACATCAACTACAAATCGCTCCCGATTGCAAATGCATAGTCGGCGGCGATTAACCGTTTCGATTGACTTTCCGAATCCGCAGGCTTGTGACAGGATTCGTCCGATTTGATCTGTGGGGGATCTTTGATGCGCATTGCCGCCGTTGCTTTGCTCTGCTTGCTGTCGATTGCCGCGTTACCTCAGGCGCTGACTTCCGCCGCCGACGGTAATCCGTGCACCAGCGCGATTAGCGGTCCCAACGATCCGGACTATGCTCCTGCCGAGCGCAATCCGCTCAGCGGACTGACCTTCAACTCCGAGCAATGGCATCTCTACGACTGCATTCCGCAGAGCGCGCCGGTTGCAACCGATCCCGAGGGCGCATCGGGCATGAGCGTGAACAAGGCGTGGGCGTCATTCGGAATAGGCCGCAGCGACGTCATCGTCGCGTACATCGAGGGCGGCGTGAACTGGCGCCTGAATTCGAGCAAAGATATTCGCCGCCAGGCCTATCTCAATTGCGGCGAGCTGCCCGCGCCCGAAAATGCCGACGGCTCGACGGTGCACGGCCATTCGCCCGGTTGTCTTCAACCGAACGACAGCTACGACCTGGACGCAGACGGCGTGCTCACCGTCGATGACTACGCGAACGATCCTCGCATCGCGCGCCCGTTGCTTCATCCCGAGGCGGGCGGAATTACCGCGGAGGATTTGATCGTCGCGTTCAGTGACGGCAAGGACAACGACCACAACGGCTTCGTTGACGATATCTCGGGATGGAATTTTCATCGCGATACCAACGATCCGCAGACCGACCAGAGTACCTACGGACATTCCGACGGCGAATCGGCGCAGGCGATCGCGGAGGCCAACAATAATTTCGCCGGCGCCGGGATTTGCCCGAGCTGTCGCCTGCTCATGGTGAAGGCGGGCGACGAAGCGATCGATCGCCCCGACCGCGTTGCCGAGGCGATCGCATTCGCGGTGGACTCGGGCGCAAGGGTAATCGACGTCACCGTTTCCGCCACGGGGCAAGCGCCGGCGCTCGCGAGCGCGGTTGAATATGCGTACCAGCATGGCGTCGTGGTGGTGTGGGCGAGCAACGATTTCGAATCGGCCGACCACACCGAGGGGATGGGACTGGCGCACGTATGGCCCGGCAATTCCCTGGTGTCGGATCAGTCCAATCGCTCGGGGACTTCATCGCCCGGCGACCTGGCCGCGACCACATTCCGCTCGCGCTCATCGCTGACCTCGTACGGCCCGCATTCACTGTTCAGCGCGCCCAACGAAGACGGTTCCACCTCGACCGGCACACCTTCGATGGCGGGTGTCGCGGCGATGGTCGCGAGTGCGGGACTCGATGCCGCGGATTCGCATGAAATAAAGGGAGCGCTCAATGCCAACGAAGTCGAGCAGGTCGTGCGCTCGACCGCGTCGCCGATCAACTTCACGCCGTGCACCGGATGTTTCCCCGGCCTGCCGGGCGCGGAGTTCAACATCCAGTACGGATACGGCCGGCCGAATCTGTTCCTCGCGATGCAGGCGGTGCACAACGGAAAGATTCCCCCGACCGCGGACATCGACTCGCCTAGATGGTATGACGAGATCGATCCGACGGTCACGAAGTCGATGCCGGTGCAAATCACCGTCGGCGCGCAGCGCGCACGCTCATTCACGTGGCAACTGCAATTCGGACTGGGACCGCAGCCGCTCGATAACGCGTTCACCACTATCGCCAGCGGCAGCGGAGCGAAGCTGCGGACGCTGAGCAAATCCTTTGACCTGACGCAGATTCCGGCGTCGTTCTCGACCGGCGCTTACACCGCGCCGACGCCCGACCGTCTTTCCATCGAGCAGTACGACGTGACGCTGAGGGTCGTCGTCACCGACAACCAGGGATTGATTGGCGAAGACCGGCGGGTCTTTCATTTGCGCCACAACGATGCGGAGCTGGCCGGCTTTCCCCTGAGCTTCGGAACTTCGCTCGAAGCGGGCGCATCGATGGCGGATATCGAAGGGCGGGGCGTGCTCGACACTATCGTCGCAGGCACCGACGGCAGCGTGCACGCGATTCGTCCCGACGGGAGCGAGGCGTCAGGCTTTCCCGTGATGACCAATCTTGCCCGCGGCGTCGATCCCGCTTATCAGTTCAACTATCTGAAGTCCCCCGCGTGGAAATCGAAACAGATCCCGTTTCCCCACCAACCGATCGAGAGCCCGCTCGCGATCGGAGACCTCGACCATGACGGCGCGCTCGAGATTGTCGCCACCACGGACGATGGATTCGCGTATGTCTGGGACGGCGCTGGAAACCTGCGCCCCGGATTCCCGGTCTTCACCGACCGCAGCGTCGAACGGCAGTCGGTGCCTCCGCCGAACACGCCGAATTCGTACAACCCGATGACGGGATCGTTCGGCGGCGCCGCACTCGGTGACCTCGAGGGCAACGGGCAGCTGGATATCGTCATGCCCGCGTGGGACGGCAAAATCTATGCGTGGCGTCCCGACGGATCTCTACTATCGGGCTGGCCTGTCGATGCGGCCGATCTGCCGGCCTCATCGATCCCGTCCTTTGGAACTGCCACTCACGATCCGAAGATCGTGACTACGCCAACTCTCGTGGATATCGACGGTGATGGGCATCCTGATGTGCTGGTGGGCCTGCAGGACACCGTGCAGGGCTCGACGGTGGTGAACTATGTAACTGCGTTTTCGTCGACCGGCAACTTGATCGCGAATTTTCCGCTTCAGCTCGACGCGCTCGCGCAGAGTTACGGCACCGCGACCGATTTCGTAACGATCGGGGTGCAAACGCCGGTCGCGTTGACACTGCCGAGCGGTCCGACCGCAATAGCCAGTCCGGAATTTTTTCTCAACTACATAATTCCGTTGGCCACTCCCAGCCTTGCGTTTACAGAAGACCCAGGAGCTATTCCCGACGATGGATCGCCGATGATTCGGTTTACCGGTTCGCCGTCTTTGGGCAACCTGTTTGGCACCGCAACGCCCCAGATCGTCGAAGCCGGCGTGTCGGTGTTCGACATACTCGACGGCCTTGAATCAATGCCTGGGCTGGGAACCCGCCTGCATTCGGCGGTTTCGGTGACCGATCCGGTGACCGGCGCGAACCTCCCTCAATACACCCAGGAAATTCAGGGGCTGGCGTTTTTCAGCGCGCCCGCGATTGCGGACATCACTGGCGATGGAACTCCCGATATTCTGGTGAGCGGCGACTCGGCTGCGCTGCATGGATTCGACGGCGTGACGGGAGCTGCCGCGGCAGGATGGCCGCAATGGACAGGAGGGTGGTCGCTCGCCACGCCGGCGGTGGGCGATTTGACAGGCGAGGGGACAGTCGACGTGGCGGTAACGACCCGCGAGGGTTTTCTCCACATCTATTCCACGCCCGGCCTGACTTCCGCGAATCGCGAGGCGTGGCACTGGCATCAGAACGATCGCAACACCGGGCACTACGGCGACGATACGCGGCCGCCGTCGGCAATTAACGATTTGGCGGTTTCATTCAGCGGCGCGACCGATACTCTCAGTTTCATCGCGGTGGGCGACGACTGGAAATCGGGCACGGCCGCGTCGTACCAGGTGTTCGCGTCATCCCGGCCGATCACTCAGTCGAATTTCAGCTCCGCGCAGGAAATCACTGTCAGCGCGACGCCGCAGGCATCCGGCGCATCCGAGCTGATTTCCGTCCCGCACATGAAAGGCGTGAAGCACTACGCAGTCCGCGCGATCGATCACGCGGGCAACATCGGCCCGCTCCCGCTGCTTGAGACAAGGAACGCTGGCCACGGAGGAGGTGGTCACGGAGGTGGTAGGGGCGGAGACTGAGGGGGCCCGCTTCTGACTGTAGCCGTCTGAGATGCTCAGACTAGTTTTCAATAGTACGTAAGATCGATTATAATTACATACATGAAAAGTATGAAAGCTCGCGTTGCCGAACGGGGCCAGGTAACCATTCCGAAACGGCTCAGAGATCGGCTCGGAGTAAAGCCCGGGACGGTCCTGGAGTTCAGCGAAGAACGCGGACGTCTGATCGCAGTCAAAAGCGGGGGTGCGGACCCGGTCACCGAGGTTTACGGATGCCTCGGTAAGAAGATCAACACTGATACCGTGATGGCACAACTTCGCGGCAGACAGTGATAACAGCTGTCGATACCAACGTCCTGCTGGACGTGTTCGGTGCGGATCCAAAGTTTTCGCCGGTCTCCGCCGAGGCGTTGCGGCGCTGCTTGAGAGAAGGAGCGTTGGTCGCTTCGGAGGTGGTATGGGCAGAGACTGCGACGGTGTTTGGCGATCCCGGAAGTTTTCGGGAGGCGATGAATAAGCTGCCCGCCTCCTTTTTGCCGATGAATGAAGAGGCGGCGATCAGGGCGGCGCAGGCTTGGAGCCGCTACCGTGCAGGTGGAGGCCCGCGCGACCGGATCGCGGCGGATTTTCTGATCGGCGCTCACGCGCTCGTCGCCGCCGATCGACTCCTGACCCGCGACAGGGGTTTTTACCGTCGATATTTTGCCGGCCTACGGGTAATCGATCCCACCGCTTTGCATTAGTTGGCTGTTCTCCCGGCGTCGGTCGCGGTAGGCTCCGATGACGAGCGTGTTTCCGTGACATCGTCATCTAAATCGATCACGAACTTGACTGACAGCCTTCCGATCATCGACATCGCGTCGCTTCGCCGCGGCGCTCGAGACCTGACCCGCGTCGGCGCGGATCTCGACCACGCTTGCTGCGAGTTTGGGTTTTTCTACGTGACGGGTCATGGAATCGACCCTGCGTTGTCTGCGCGGCTGATGATGCTTGGACGCAAGTTCTTCGAATTGCCGCTCGAACAGAAGCTCGCAATCGAAATGGCGCGCGGCGGGCGCGCGTGGCGCGGCTACTTCCCCGTGGACGGCGAGTTAACCTCGGGCCGGCCCGATCGCAAGGAAGGAATCTACTTCGGCACCGAACTCGGGCCGGACGACGCGCGGGTTCGGGACGGCGTGCCGCTGCATGGCATGAACCTCTATCCCGCGTTGCCCGGCTTCCGCGAGTCCCTGCTGACCTACATCGACGAAGTCACCGCGGTCGGTCAACTACTGCTGAGGGGAATCGCCGCCGGTCTGGGGCTGCCGCAAGATTATTTCCTCGAGCGATACACACGCGACCCGACCGTGCTGTTCCGCATCTTCAACTATCCGCCATCCACTGCGGACGCGCACGATAACGAACTTGGCGTGGGTGAGCATACCGACTACGGACTGCTGACGCTGCTGCGGCAGGACGAGATCGGCGGCCTCGAAGTTTGGCACCGAGACGCGTGGTTGCCGGCGCCACCGGTGACCGACTCTTTTGTCTGCAATGTTGGCGACATGCTCGAACGGTTGACGGGAGGGCGATACGTGTCAGCGCTGCATCGCGTCCGCAACGTCTCGATGCAGGATCGCATCTCGATGCCGCTCTTCCTCGACCCGAGCTTCGACGCGGTGCTTGCGCCGATTGCAGCGCTAACGCCCGATCCCTCGGCCACAAGCAGGCGGCGAAACGCGCGTCGCTGGGATGGCACAGACCTGGCCACGATCGGCGGTACTTACGGCGACTACCTGCTGAACAAGGTATCGAAAGTGTTCCCGCAATTGAGAAAGCAAGTGCTCTAATTGAGCCGGCGGTTGACGGCGATTGAGCTGTCGAGGCCGCGCGCCGCCTTCACCTTATCAAGCAAGTATTCGACCGCACCCTGCAGTTCCTCGAGCGATGCGGCGCCGTCGCGCGTGACCAGCGACTGCACCCCGTCGCAGGCCTCAGTGACTGATTCGGGAATCTGTGGTTCAAAGATACGTCTGGCAATCATTATCACGGACTCTCCTGTCGTCGACGGTCGATCTCAATTGATTGGACGACTCTGACCACCGAAATATTTTGAAGCAATCTTCACGCCAACCGGCGACCACCCCGCGAATCGACGCTGCCGCCATGGAAGTCAACGCAATTGTGTTCGGGCATCGGCTGGATGATGCCGCATTTTTGGCAATCTGCCACCGAACAGGCAGCAGTAGCGAGCGGATTTGCGTCAGGAAGTGCGCGATCGCCGCGCGAAACTTTATGCCGCCGCCTTGCGACCGCGTCCAGACGCGGCGCGGATACGCTCGTGATGTTCCGCGGGCGGCGTCGCCAGGGCGGGGGCGTTGCGGCTTGCTTCGACGGCGATCGTCCCGCCATTTAACAAAATGTAGAGTCGGCCCCGCCGCGCGACTTCACCCTGCTTGATCAGGTCCGCCATCAGCCGGCTCACCATCGGCCGCGAGCTGCCGATCATCTCGGCCAAGTCCCCGTGCGCCGGCTCGAACGTCAGCGCGATGCCGTCGTCGTCCGGAGCTCCAAATTTTCGTCCCAGCTCGGCCAGCACCAACTCCAGCCGCTCGCGGAAGGACATCCCCATCAGCGACGCGTAATAGTGAACTTGCCCCGACCATGCCGCGTTCATCCGTTCGGAAACCTCGAGCAGCGACGCGGAATCCAGCGACTTCAGCAAGTCGCGGACACGCTGACGGGTAATCATCGCGACGACGCATTTGTTTATCGCCTGCGCCTCGAAGCGGCGAATCCAATTTCCCTTTTCATTGATTTCGTCCGCGCCGCCAATCACATCGCCGGCGGTTGCGAGCCTGACCAGGATTCGGTTTCCGTTGGGACTCGGGCAGCTCTCCTTGACCATGCCTTTGACGACCCAGAAAATTATGTCGGCGGGTGCGCCCTGGCAGAAGATCATCGCGCCGGGCGCATAAGAAAGCGTGCTGTGATATTCCAGAATCTCGCGCACCAGCCGATGCGGGATCTTCCACGACAAGAGCTGCGCCTCGAACTGATTTGCCCCTTCAGGTGGCGTCGGAATGTTCATCTGAACCCTCACTCATTCCATGCGATGCGCGCGACGCGGGTGATTGTGCACGACGGCCGGAAGCCATCGCGATCGTCACGTTGTTTGGTCGTCAGATTTGGCAAACTTCCCAAATTCACTAACGAAATGTGTCAGATTTTTCCGATCAAGCCGGACGTGATCTATAGGCCGCCGTCATCTTATATGCAAGAGCGTTGGCGCATCCGGATCGAAGCTCAGACCTGGTTGATGAGCCGGGCGCGCTGGTGCGGCGCGGCAAAGTCGATGGCGGGACCCAGGGGCACGATACGGGTCGGGTTGATCATCGCGTGACTGGCGTAGTAGTGGCGCTTGATATGCGCAAGGTTCACCGTCTCGGCGACGCCGGGCACCTGGTATAGGTCGCGCGTGTAGTCCCATAGATTCGGGTAGTCGACGATGCGGCGCAAGTTGCATTTGAAGTGGCTGTAGTAGACGGCGTCGAAGCGAACCAGAGTGGTGAACAGCCGCCAATCGGCTTCCGTCGTGTTAGCGGCGAGGAGGAAACGCCGGCGCGACAGGCGCTGCTCGAGGCGCTCGAGCGTCCCGAACAGCGGCGCAAAGGCGGCCTCGTAGGCCTCCTGTGTTTTGGCGAAGCCGCACTTATAGACGCCGTTGTTGACGGTGTCGTAGATGACGGCGTTCAGTTCGTCGATCTCGCTCCGCTGCGGCTGCGGGTAAAGGTCATCACCTGCGGCGCCTACGTCATCGAACGCCGAGTTGAACATCCGGATGATCTCGGACGACTCATTGTTGACGATAGTGTTCCTCTCACGGTCCCATAACACTGGCACCGTGACCCGCCCGACATAGTCGCGCCGGGCCCGCGTATAGATCTCGTGCAGATAAGCGGCGCCATTGACGTGATCGCGAGTTGCGCCCGGCGTGAGCGAACCATCCGGCGCGCTGAACGCCCATCCGTCATCGCCCATGAATGGATCGACCACCGACACCGAGATAGCGCCGTCGAGCTTTTTCAGTTTTCGCACGATGAGCGTGCGATGAGCCCACGGGCAGGCGAGCGAGACGTAGAGGTGATAGCGGCCGGCTGCGGCCTTGAAGCCGCCGTCGCCGCTCGGCCCGGGGCGTCCATCTGCAGTCACCCAATTCCTGAAGACGGTCTGCGGGCGAACGAAATCGGCTCCCGCACCGCTGCGAAGGTCGTCGTTTTGCCATCGGCCATTGACCAGCATGCCCATCGCGAACTCCTTGCGAGTGCCCCCGGTGTCTTCCGATGATACAGGATAATTTCGACTATTGAGGCCTGTCGAGCGCCGCCCGCGACGCCGTCCGGTAGCGCGGGCATCGAG